>JBCBXS010000100.1:0-8512 GCA_039816475.1 Pseudomonadota bacterium
GACGTAAAATCCGGCGAGCGTGTCATGCTCGCCGGACCCTCAGGCGGCGGTAAGTCGACCTTACTCAGCCTGATCTGCGCTGTCCTGAAGCCGCAGTCCGGCACGTTATCGGTGTGCGGAGCTGACCTCGCAGCGATGCGATCGAGCGCACGCGACCGCTTTCGCGCAGCCCACATCGGCGTCGTGTTCCAGCAGTTCAATCTGCTCCCCTACGCGAGCATCAAAGACAACATCCTTCTGCCGCTGAGCTTCGCGCCGAACCGACGGCAGCGCATCGCGGACGCCGGCGATACGCCCGACGGCGCGGCGCGCAAACTGCTCAACGCGCTCGATCTCTCTGACATTCCCCTGCAGCGCAAGGCCGCCGACCTGAGCATCGGCCAGCAGCAACGCGTCGCCGTGGCCCGCGCCCTCATCGGCGAGCCGGAGCTTGTCATTGCAGATGAGCCGACGTCGGCGCTCGATGCCGGATCGCAGGATCGCTTCCTCGATCTGATGTTCGCGCAGCTTGAGGCGACCGGTGCCAGCGTTCTCATGGTCAGCCACGATACGCGCCTTGGCACGCGCTTCGACCGCACCGTGGCGTTGGCCGATATCCTGAAGTCCGGCTCCGAGACATCTAGCGATGCCCCGCGAGCCGCCGAAACTTCGCATCCAGCCGCTGTGCCCGCCGCATGACGATCCTGCGTCTTGCCTGGCAATCACTCACCAACCGCTGGCTGACGGCGGGCCTGACACTGCTCGCAATCGCCGTCAGCGTGATGCTTCTGCTCTCCGTCGAGAAGATCCGATCGGGCGCGCGTGCGAGTTTCGCCAACACCGTCTCCGGCGTTGACCTGATCGCCGGCGCGCGGACCGGCAACATCCAGTTGCTCCTGTCGTCCGTGTTCCACCTCGGCAACGCCAACAACTCCATGTCGTACCGGAGCTACGAGCGCATCGCGGCGATGCCGGATGTGGCCTGGACCGTCCCGATCTCGCTCGGCGACAGCCATCGCGGCCACCGCGTGATCGGGACCTCGTCCGAGATCTTCACGCGCTACAAGTATCGCGAAGATCGTGCGCTCGCGTTTCGCGAAGGCAAACCCTTCGACGGACTGTTTGATGTCGTCATTGGCGCCGATGTCGCACGGAAACTGAACTATGCGGTCGGAACCGAGCTCATCATCGCGCACGGCACCGGCACAATGATCACCGCGGAACACAGCGACCTGCCGTTCCGCGTTTCAGGCGTGCTCGAGCGGACTGGGACCCCGCTCGACCGCAGTTTGCTGACAAGCCTTGCGGCAATCGAGGCGATCCACATCAACTGGCAGGACGGCCTGCCGAAACAGGGCGCGCCAAAGATGACGCCGGCGCTGGCCGAGCGCATTATCGCTAACCGCAAGCCGGTCGCGATCACGGCGGCGATGATCGGCCTCAGATCGCCGATTGCGACCTTCAAGGTGCAGCGGGCCATCAACACGGAACGCCGCGAGGCACTGACGGCGGCGCTGCCCTCGTTGACACTCTACGAGCTCTGGGGCGTGCTCGGCACCGCTGAGCAGGCGTTGCTGATCGTCTCGTTAATGGTTGTGGTCACGTCGCTTCTCGGCATGGCGACGATGATCCTCGCCACACTTAACGAGCGCCGGCGCGAGATCGCGATCCTGCGCGCGATGGGCGCCGGGCCGGGCACCGTGCTTGGCCTGCTTGTCTCGGAAGCGATGTTGCTCACAATCGCAGGCGTCGCTGCCGGTATCCTGCTGACCTACGGCGCGCTCGCACTGGCGCAGCCGATGATTGATCGCGTCTACGGTATCTTCATCGAGATTACGCCGCTGACGGGCTGGGAACTGAGCATCCTGGCGGCGATCATCGGCGGCGGATTGCTTGTCGGTCTGATCCCTGCGATCCGGGCCTATCGAATGTCGGTGGCGGACGGCATGACCGTCCGCGCCTGATCGCGACGCCTTCGCATCGCGCTTGCTTAGCAGGTGTAATTGAGCCCGAGACGGCCGCCGTCCACGTAGATGGTCTCGCCGGTGATGTAGCTCGCCTTGTCGCTTGCGAGGAACGCGACGGCGTTGGCGACTTCCTCCGCCGAACCGAGCCGCTGAAGCGGTGTCCGCGACATGACCTTGGCCATCGCAGCCGCGTCTGAATTCACGCTCGCGACCATTGCGGTGTCGATAGATCCGGGCCCGACGGCGTTGACGCGAATGCCGTGCTCGGCGAGTGCCAGCGCCGCGACCTTCGTCAACTGCATGACGCCGCCTTTGGACGCGCAGTAGGCCGCAATCGACGGGATCGCGACCTGCGCGTTGATCGATGACATGTTGACGATCGCCCCCTTCACGCCGGCTGCAATCATCGCCTTCGCCGCAAGCTGCGTCGCGAGAAACGTGCCCGTCAGATTGATGTCTATGACGGTCTGGTAGTCTTCGAGCGAGGTTTCGAGGAACGCTGACGGGTTTGCGATACCGGCATTATTGACGAGAACCGACGGGACCAGCCCGTCGTCTGCGAGGCCGGCAAACAGCGCACGCACAGCTTTCGCGTCGCCGATGTCGGAAGCGCGCGACATCGCGTTCGAGCCCAGATTGTCGGCGGATGACTTCGCTTTGTCGGCCTGAATATCAACGAGGAGCACGCGGTGCCCGTCGTCGCAAAGCGCTTTTGCGCAGGCAAGCCCAATGCCCTGCGCAGCCCCTGTCACGACCGCGACCTGATCCATGATGACGACCCTCCGCTCCCACCTCGAAACCGGATCAAGCCGCTAACACGGCTTGTCGCGTTCCTGAAGTGTGATTGGTGGCCGCGACCCTCTTGAAGAGCCGAAGAGACGCGTCAGTAGCCGTCGTCGACGGCTGCTTCTGCGAGCTTCTCGCGCGACATAACGACGACCTTTGAACTGGCTTCGTCAAGCACGCCGGCTTCGCGCAACCGCGACAGCGACTTGTTCACGTGCACGGTCGAAAGCCCGAGGAGGTCTGCAAGCATGCGCTGCGTCAGAGGGATCTCCATCGGTCGCTCGGTCGCGTTCTCGTGCGCGGCGGTCCGGTCGTATAGCTCGAGCAGCAGCAACGACATTCGCTGCATCGCCGTGCGGCGGCCGAGACCCACGATGCGGCCATTCAGAAGCACGCGCTCGTTCATCAGAACGCGAGCGATAGCCCACGCCAGTTCCGCCGGCTGCTGATCCGCCTCGTTGATCGGCGAAGCGACCACCGTCGAGAGCGCCACAACGTTCATCGCGGCAACCGCGTCTTCTGGCTTCCGTAGGATGATCACGTCGCCCGGCACGTAGACGTGCGTCAGCGATCGCGAACCGTCCGGCAGAACCTCGAACGGCGCGCACCAACCCTCGACCAGCTTATAGCCAAGCGCGGATGCTTCGGTCGTCGCCCAAAGCGTGTCGCCGGCGCGTTTGTGCACCTCACGCTGCGTGGACTTTTCATAGTTGATGAGGGCCGCATCGACGGCTGCCCAAAGCGCGAGCGGGATTGGCTCGCTGACGAGATCCGCGCTCAGCCGGTCGAGTTGTCCGCGAAGCGCGACCTGCAACGAGGCGCGCGGCTCGATTTTTGAGGCCTCTGATGTCCCAGCGGTGTCAGAGGCAAACTTCAGGTTCCTTTTGTCGACCATGATCTTTCATCCCCAAACTCTGAAAGGGTTAGGAAACGTCAAAGGTGAAACGAGGTGGATTGTAGCGCACACCCCAATAAGCGCGCGGCCGTGCTCCCTCACGGCGCGCGACGCCATTCGGGAACGACTGACCCGCCGTCGACTAAATTATTAAGTCGTCGGCCTGCGGCAAATGGATAGGGGTTGAACCCGGATGCGACATCGTGTGCGCGGCACGCCGTCAGGCGTCCTGAAGCACCGCGAGTTCTGCAGTTGAGACCCGCCCTGCGATCTCTTTCATTGCGAGACCGGTCACCTGCGAGACCTCGTAGGTCGCCAGTCTTTCGAACCGCAGGAGCAACAGAATACTTCGATCTTCGGGCGCGAGCCGGTTCAGTCTCCGGAACGTATTTGACCGATCACTGCTATCGGGAGCGAAGGAGCTGTCGGCGGTAACGAAGGTGATCGGCCCCTCGCAAAACCGACGGTGCATTTCTTTGAGCAACGCGAGCCGAGTGTCTTCGATCGTTGGCACTGCAGTCGACCACTCAGACGTCACACCGACAACGCAATCGCTCACGATACGGTCGGCGATCTCAAAACTACCGCCAGCCATAAGCGTAGCGTAGCGCCGCAGCGCCGGGAGAAGTCGTGACAGGATCGTCTGAGCCTGACTGCGCGGCGATACAGGACGGTGCGGCATCGGTTTCACCTCAGAGTGTAAACCTGTTTTTACGACCAAGTGTGTCAGACAAGCATTGTGGTTTTACCGCAGGGAACGAAGTTAGCTCCTCGGCCTGTTCCGGCGGGCCCCACCGACAGCCTCGATAATCTCACCGGCGCGATGCGGCAGCTGGACGAAAACCAATCTGTCTTTTGCTTTCCGAACGAGTTGCAACCAGGCGCTTCCTCGCGGCGGCCGCGACGATCGCCAAAGCACAACATAGCGCTGGCACGGATAGACGTCGCTCAACTGGATAATCGCATCGACGTCGCGACTGTCGTTGCCGGCGGACAGGATCAATGCCTGGCAGGCGTCACATGAGTCGGCATCGAGCGATCCGATGACTGCCCGGGCCGGAATGTGATGTGCTGCGAGGAGCAGGACGATAGAGCGCTGAAGCTGTGGGTCGCCAATCCGGACACACACCCGCGGAAGGGCCTGCGCACCTGTCAGTCCCCGATCGTCGTGGGAGGTCCGGTTGATCGATCTCTGGCCCATAAGTCAGTGTGGGGGCGTGAGGTCATCCCTCGCATCGTGGTTTAGTACCTAGTGCTCTCTGCGAGCCCGGCGCGCGCCTGACGAAATTACGAGGGCTGCCTAAGGATTAGGCGGGAGGGCCCGCTCCGGCGAGCCGCGCCATCTCGATAATATCCGCGAGGCTCCGCGCTTCGAGCTTTGACTTGATCCGAGCACGATGAATCTCGACCGTCCGCTGGCTGATGCCAAGCTCGTGCGCGATGACCTTGTTGATCTTTCCGTCGACCAGTCGGGCCAGGACTTCCCGTTCGCGGGTTGTCAGCCGCTGGATGCGCTGCAGGGCCTCAATCCGCTTCTTCGGTGTCAGGTAATCCGCCCGCCGAAGAACATTGACGCCGCTGTCGATCGCATCAAGGAGGGCCTCGTTCGAGCAGGGCTTCTCGAGGAAATCAACCGCGCCGCACTTCATTGCCGTGACGGCAGCCTTGACGTCGCCATGCGCCGTCAGGACGACAACCGGATAGCTCTGGCCCTCCGCCCTCAGCCGCTCCTGAACTTCAAGCCCGCTCATGCCTGGCATCAGCAGGTCGAGCAGCACGCAGCACTGCGGGATCGCCGGGAGCGCCCCAAGGAATGCCTCGCCCGACAGATGGATGGATATCTCGTGATCATGCGCTTCCAGCAACGCGGCGGTCGATCGGGCGACGCTCTCCTCATCGTCGACGATTGCAACGTGCGCCAAAGTCAGATCTCCACAGTCAGCGGCTGATGGATCGGCAGGCGGATCGTGATCTCCGCCCCGTCCTCGTGGTTGCGCGCTGCGACCGAGCCGCTGTGGCCGCGCACGATCGAGGCGGTGAGCGTCAGGCCGATGCCCATGCCACCGACGTGATCCGAGTGAAACGGCCGGAACATTGTCGGCAACATATCGTCGGCAATCCCCGGCCCCTGATCGATGACGGCGATCTCAATCGTCTCATCGGTCACGCTCACGGTGATCGTCGCCAACGGCTGGTCGTCGGTGCTGTCGTCGCCGCGCATGGCCTGAAACGCGTTCCGCAGAAGGTTCAACACGACCTGCTCAATCTGGAGCCGGTCCATCATGGCCTTAGGGATATCACCCTCAACCACGACGCAAATTTGCTCATCATCAAGCCCGAAGAGATCGCTGGCGCTGCGGCGGGCCTGATGGATCACCGAAACGGGGTCTTCGTAGTCGAAGGTGAGCTCGCCGCGCTCGACAAATCCCCGGAGCCGACGGACCAACTCGCCCGCGCGGGCGGCCTCATCTGACGCGCCCTGCATTGCAACGCGCGCATCATCGGGGATCTCTGACCCACGATCATCGATCAGTTTTCGCGCCGCGCCGACGTAATTCGTAATAGCCGCGAGAGGTTGGTTCAGTTCATGCGCGATGGTCGAGGCGACCTCGCCGATCATGTTCGCCTGTAGCGAGTCGATGAGCGCCGCGCGAAGGCCGGCGCGGTCGCGGTCCGCGGCAGCCTTAGCGCGTTGGGCAAGCTGTTCGCTCTCCTGCGCGCGCAAGAGATAGAGAGATCGGCGTAAGATGCGAAACGCATCGCGGTCTGCGTCGGTAAACGGCAGGCTCTCGCCCAGCACATCGGCCGTGCAGAACGCCCCGAGCCGCGTCTGCTTTACGTCCTTAAGCTCAGGGAAATCGGGCTGGCCAAGCGACGCGACCCAGCGCACGGACCGCCGGTTCTGTCGACGCACGAAGAAGACGTAGTCTTCGCCATCATCGCCGAGTTCGATGTAGGCGCCGCCAGCGCTCTTTGCGACCTGGTCCTCGCTCATGTCGAGACGCTCACCGAGCCGGTGGTTCGTCGCGACGCCATGGACGAGATCTTCGCGGAGATTGAGGAACTCGAGCGGCGGGACAGGCACATCGCCATATTCGCGGATGACCCCGTCGATGCGAACAACGAAAGCATCGGCGGCAAACATCGTGCAAAGGTCAGCGGCTTCTGACGACAGCGTGTCGAGCAGTGTGCCGTCAGTATCGTCGCTTTGTTCAAGGCCGAATGCGTAACGCTCGGTGTTGACGGCAAGGGTCAGCGCATCCGTCCGTTCGATGCGCTCGATGGCGGCAGGCGTTGTCTTCGCCAGGATGTCGCAGAGCTGCAGGATTTCAGCCGGCACGGGTTTCACGTCGCGATGATAGAGCGCGACGAAGCCCCAAGACCCCTCCGCCGTCTGGATCTCCATGAGCAGCGACGAGCGGAAGCCGCCGGCGCGCATCACCTCCTGCTGCGTGCTGTCCGGCCATGCGCTGACTAGGCCGACGGGACCAACACCGCCGACCGCCTCCACCGTGTCCCTCGAACCGAAGATGAGCGCGTCGTCGATCATCACCAGCGCCGGCTGGCTCTCGATGTCGACAACGGCCTGGACCGCGCTGCGCCCGATCCGGCGCATCTCAATAGGACCTTGCGTCAGCCATAGACCGCTCAGTTCGCGGCCATGGTCTGCGTACTCGGCCAGCACCGTCGGCGCGGCGCCGTACGGATTGCGATAGAAGATCCCGGTCTCGAAGCCGACAGCATCGCGAAGCGTCATTAGGAGGACGCGCGCGTAGTCCTCGACGGTCGTCTGCGCCAAGAGGGAACTCGCAAATCGATTGCGGTCCGCCTTGTTCTCTGTAGCAGCCTCGCCTGTGACCATGCGGGGATAGACTTCGACGATGAACCCGTCGGGGATTGTCTGCGCCGCGCAGATGACGGCTTTGCCGTGCGCGGTTTCGAGAACCTTGGGGTAGCCCCACGGCGACGCGCGGTCCGGCGACGCGACCGACATACCGAGGAGATCATCGAGTTCGGCGCGAGGGGCGAGCAGCTCATCGACCGAGTGGTTCGCGAGTTGTGCCGGATCAACCTCGGCCTCCAGGCCGAACATCGCACCTGCATTGTCGCTGACGGCACGCACGGCGCGTGTCGGACCGTCAATGACGACGACGACGCCCTGCGACTGAATTGGAAGCAGCACCGCGCTCTCCTCTGCAGTTAAGAGAGCGCCCGAAATTCAATTTTCGTCAAGCAGCGGCGGATAACTGGTTAAGTTGCGCAGGCGGATCTTACGCCGAAGGTCTGGCCGTCAGGCGGCCTCGCGATCCGACAGTGCGCCCATCGCCTGCTCGACCAGATCGCGGTCCTTGAACGTCAGCGTCCGATACGGGAACGGGATCTCGATGCCAGCTTCGTCGAGCGCACGTTTGATGGCCGCGACGACCTTATCGCGCGATTGACGGATTTCGAGCGGGGACGATCCGCACCACCACGTGACTTCGAAGTCGATGCTCGACGAGTTGAATTCCTTTGCGAAGACCTCGATGGCGCGGTCTTCGCTCACGGTCGCGAGCCCCTCGAACGCGCCTTCGATGACCCGGCGGGCGGCATCGACATCTTCGCCGTAAGCGACACCGACGACGATATCGTTTCGGATCAGTGGCAGGTCCGTCAGCACGCGCGTCGGGTTCTTGAAAATGTAAGAGTTCGGAACGAGGACAAGTACTCCATCCGTGCGGCGGACATAGGTGTCGCGCAATGTGATCTCGTCGACTTTGCCTGCGACCTCATCGCACTCGATATAGTCGCCAATCCGCATTGGCTTTCGCATCAGAATAAGCAGGCCCGCGAGGAAGTTCTCGAACGTGTCTCGGAAGGCAAGACCGATCGCGAGTGAACCGAT
>JBCBXS010000101.1:0-8302 GCA_039816475.1 Pseudomonadota bacterium
CCGACGGAGCGGCGAGTGATCGCGCTGATAGTTGAAGATCACGCGTGCATCGGAGACACCAGCGCCCGCCAGCGTCCGCATCGGACCCGCCGAGACTGCGTTGACGCGAATGCCGTCGCGGCCGAGGTCGGCTGCGAGATATCGGACGGACGCTTCAAGGGCTGCCTTCGCAACGCCCATGACGTTGTAGGAAGGGACCCAGCGCGTCGCGCCACCGTAGGTCAGCGTGATCATCGAACCGCCGTTGGGCATCAGTTCAGCAGCGCGCTTGGCGACTTCCGTGAACGAGAAGCACGAGATCACCATCGTGTTGGTGAAGTTCTCGCGCGAGGTATCGGCGTAACGCCCGTGCAGTTCGCGGCGATCGGAAAACGCCAGCGCGTGGACGATGAAGTCGAGACTGCCCCAGGTCTTCTTGATCTCGGCGAAGACGTTATCGACGCTTTCGATATCGCCGACGTCGCAGGGCACGATGATGTTCGATCCGACGCTTTCGGCGAGCGGGACGGCCCGGCGGCCAAACGCTTCGCCCTGATACGTAAACGCAAGCTCTGCCCCGTGGTCGGCGAGCGTCTTGGCGATGCCCCACGCGATCGAACGGTCATTTGCGACGCCCATCACGAGCCCGCGCTTGCCCTTCATCAGCGGGCCGATCGCAGTCGCATTGCTGTCTGTCATCGATTTACCTGAGTACCTGTAACTGTCGCGGGCACGGGTCTCGAACCAGCCTCGGGGCGCGTCAAGCGCGTCCATCGCCATGTGCCATCTCCAGGTTTCGCGTCCAACCGCGGACGGAAAGCAAGGAGCCGGCCAATCTAGCCTAAAGCGGCTTTAACCATCATATCGGCGCAGCACCAAACTCGCATTCGTGCCCCCGAAACCGAAGCTGTTCGACATCACACAGTTAAGGCTGACGTCGTCCTTCAAAGATTGCACGATCGGCAGATCCTCGAAGTCGGGATCGAGCTCGTCGATGTTGGCGCTGGCGGCGACGAAGTCCCCACGCATCATCAAAAGTGAGTATATCGCCTCCTGAACGCCGGTGGCGCCGAGGGAATGGCCCGTCAGCGACTTGGTCGCCGAGATCAGCGGGATCTTGTCGCCGAAGACTTCGCGCAGCGCTTCGGCCTCGCGTTTATCGCCAACGGGCGTCGCGGTCGCATGCGGGTTCACGAAATCGACCTGCTCAACCGGGGTTCCGTCGAGGCCGGCCAATGCCTGCTGCATACAGCGGACGGCGCCTTCGCCGGAGGGGGCGACCATATCGAAGCCATCCGACGTCGCACCGTAGCCGACGATCTCGGCGTAGATTTTCGCGCCGCGCGCTTTGGCGTGTTCGAGTTCCTCGAGGACGAGCATGCCGGCGCCGCCAGCGATCACGAACCCGTCGCGCTCCTTCGCGAACGGCCGGCTGGCGGTTGCCGGCGTTTCGTTGAAGCGGGACGACATCGCGCCCATACCGTCGAAGAGCACCGAAAGCGTCCAGTCCAGTTCCTCGCAGCCGCCGGCGAAGATGATGTCCTGCTTGCCCCATTGGATGAGTTCAGCGGCGTTGCCGATGCAGTGTGCCGACGTCGAGCAGGCCGACGAAATCGAGTAGTTCACGCCCTTGATCTCGAAGGCGGTTGCGAGCACGCCGGAAGGGCCCGACGACATGCCTTTCGGGACCTCGAACGGTCCGACCTTCTTCGGATCGCGATTGCGCGCGGTATCCGCCGACCAGACGATCGCCTTCGTCGATGGCCCGCCGGCGCCGACAATGATGCCGGTGCGTGGATTGGAAATCTCAGCGGCTTCAAGACCTGAATCGCGAACGGCCTGATCCATCGCGATGTAATTCCAGCCAACGCCGGCGCCCATGAAGCGCTTCGGTTTCCGCGGGACCATCGCCTCCCACTCGATCACCGGTGCGCCGTGCACCGTGCAGCGAAACCCGAGCTCCTCGTACGTGTCGGCGTGGACGATGCCGGAACGGCCTTCGCGCAACGAAGCGGTCACTTCCTGCCCGGAATTTCCGATGCTGGAGACAATCCCCATCCCCGTCACGACGACACGCCGCATTCATCCGCCCCTTATAGATCGCAAGGCCTGCGCGGCGCTGTGCCGACAAGACTGATCGGTAGCGCCACAGTGATAGGCGGCGCGCGCATACGTCAACGGCTCTGCCCTACCGGTCTCAGGCGGCCGCGTCAGCCTGTTTCAGCAGAACGCGGAGATTGGTGGCTGAAAAAATCGTTTCTCCGTCAGCAATCAGACGGCCATCGGCTTCGGCGAGCTTCAGCTTGCGGGCAATCACGCGTTTGACGTCAACGACGTATTGGACGTGCTTCACGTCCGGTGTGATCTCGCGGGTGAACTTCACCTCTCCGACACCGGACGCACGGCCCTGGCCCGGAAGCCCGAGCCAGCCGAGGAAAAATCCCGTCAACTGCCAGAGCGCATCGAGCCCCAAGCACCCCGGCATCACCGGATCGCCGTCGAAGTGGCAGTTGAAGAACCACTCTGTGTTCGGGTTTCCGGCGATCGGGAACTCGGCTTTGACAAGGCCCTTGCCGTGCTCGCCGCCGTCCTCCGTTATTTCAGAGATCTGCTCGAACATCAGCATAGGCGGCAGTGGCAACTGCGCGTTGCCCTGGCCGAACAGTTCACCGCGGCCGCACGCCAACAGCGCCTCGTAGTCGTAGCTGTTGCGCCGCTCCGCCATGTCCTCCGCCCTCGCTTTTCTGCCGGATTGATTTCTGATTCACCGCAGGCCGAAGCATGCCGCCCGCCGCTCGACCGACTGTGTGCCTGCCCCGGTGTCGCAGGACGAACGTCGGAGATCATCGGTCAGCGCGAGTGCTAACACGGGGCGGGCTGGCGAAAAACGCCAAATCTCAAGGTTTTCCCGGCCGCGCGGCGTACGTCTGCGGCTGCGGTCAGCCGGTTGGCGCACGGGGCGCGGTGCCGAGGTCGTCGTCAGTGGTGTTGCTGGTCTGCGCCGGATTACGCTATCTTACTGGTATACCGCGCAGTTTGCCGCGGTGACCAACGACCTTTGCTGAGACGAGATCAGGCGCCTCAAGTGACCGACACGACTGCAGAACCGGACAGCTCGCTCGCCGACGACGCGATGGTTGCGCGGCTGAGGCTTGCAGGACTCCGCCCGACGCGCCAACGCGTGGCGCTGGCCGAGCTTCTGTTCGGGCACGGCGATCGTCACGTCACCGCCGAATCGCTGCGGGAAGAAGCGCTGGCCGCCGGGCATTCGATGGCACTCGCGACCATCTACAATACCTTGCACCAGTTCAAACGCGCCGGGCTTCTCCGTGAGCTCGCCGTCGACGGCACGAAGTCCTACTTCGACACCAACCTGACCGATCACAGCCACTTCCTGCACGAGGAAGACGGATCACTCTCGGACATCGAAGGCGGCGCAATCGAAGTGGGCAAGCTGCCAACTCCGCCGGACGGCACGGAGATCAGCCACGTCGATGTCATCGTCCGCGTTCGCGGCAAGGCGTCCTGACACGCTGAACATGGCGTTGCGAAACGTCGCCACGGCATCACCTACCTGACGCGCTCCTCCGGGTAGACGCCCCAAAGCTCTTTCTGTGCGATGTAGCCCCGAAACGCTTCGTAAAAGATGCGGCACCACCGGCCATCGCAGGACTGCACACCGACCAGCGCACCAGCCTCGAACCGCACGGTCACGCGCGCCCCCGATGACGGCGACGCTCTGACATCCACAATCGGACGCGCAGCGCCCGGCTTGATCGTCCACGGCAAGATCGTCGCTGTCCGCCGTCCCGACAACAAGGCCCGGTGAACCCAACCGGTTGTGCCGTCGGCATCGCGCACCTGCCGCCAGGCATCGAATTCCTTCAGGACTTCGAGCGGCATGCCCGCCCGCTTCAGCACCCAGGCCGTCGGATACTGAAGACCAGGACCTTTGCGCAGGTTCACCGGCTGCGCCTTAAGGCTGACGAAGCGCGGGACTGCGAGACCGCTGGTCCCGACACCGCGCACCGATCCGGTCGCGAGGCCAGCAGGGGCCTGCGGCCTCGTCGCCCGATCAGCAGCAATCGCGGTCATCGCCGACTGGGGCCCGATCAGCGCAACAACAGCGAGCGCGAACGGCAAACGCCGCGACGCTCGACCGGTCGAAGCGCGCAATTCCACCGCCAATGATTTGCCGCGTCCCATGCCCGCTGACCGGCCCTCGTGCATTGCTCAAACTGCCCAGTCAAACGGCAGCTCTTGTTGGCCAAACGCTGGCCCGGCCGTGCCTTTGTCAAGGCATGGGCCTTCTGTTAAGCACACCGAAATCGCCAGCCTCACACCCATCACTTCAGAAAGCGCGCTCGCCCGTATGACTGCTGCATCGAACAAGCCGACCGTCATCGTGACGCGGCGTCTTCCGGACGTCATCGAGACACGCATGCGCGAGCTGTTCGACGCGCGGCTCAATCATGACGATATGCCGATGACCAACGAGCAGCTCATTGAGGCCGTGAAGACTGCCGACGTGCTCGTGCCCACCGTGACCGACCGCATCGACAAGGCCGTGCTCGCGCAGGCCGGGCCACAACTGAAGCTGATCGCAAACTTCGGCAACGGCGTCGACAACATCGACCTCGACACCGCCCGCAACCGTTCTGTCATCGTCACGAACACACCGGGCGTTCTTACCGAAGACACCGCCGATATGACGATGCTGTTGATCCTCGCAGTCCCGCGCCGGCTGCTCGAGGGCGCGCAGTATCTCAAGAAGCCGGACGAAGCGTGGAACGGCTGGTCGCCGACGTGGATGCTCGGCAACCGCATCTACGGCAAACGGCTCGGCATCATCGGCATGGGCCGCATCGGCACGGCCGTTGCCCGCCGCGCCCGCGCGTTCGGTATGCAAATTCACTATCATAACCGCCGCCGCGTGGCCGAGGAGATCGAGCAGGAGCTCGAGGCAACCTACTGGGACAGCCTCGACCAGATGCTCGCGCGGATGGACGTGATCTCCGTCAATTGCCCGCACACGCCGGCGACCTATCACCTCCTGTCAGCGCGACGTCTTCGCCTGTTGAAACCATCAGCGTTCATCGTCAACACCGCCCGCGGCGAAGTCATCGACGAGAACGAACTCGCCCGCCTGATCGAAGCCAACGCTATCGCCGGCGCCGGTCTCGACGTGTTCGAGCACGAGCCAGCCGTAAACCCGAAGCTGCTCGCCTCCGATCGCGTGGTCGCTCTGCCGCATATGGGCTCGGCAACCATCGAGAGCCGGATCGACATGGGCGAGAAGGTCATCATCAACATCAAAACCTATATGGACGGCCACGCCCCGCCCGACCGCGTCCATCCCGCCATGTTCTAGCGACGCAGGCCGCGCGCTCACCATCCGTTCATGCCGCCGAACTCGCGCTGCGGGAGGCCTCCTTCCGCAGCCGTCCCGTCCGTCAGTGTCTGCCAGCGTCCGTCGAGGCCACCATGACCGATCTCGCGATCCGCACCCTCGCCGAAGCCGATCTCGATCAGGCGCTCGCGATCAACGAAGCCGCCGTGCCTGCAGTCAACAGCCGCGACCGCGAGACGCTCGCCTCCTACCTCCGCCAGTCCGTTGCAGCCCCCGCCGGCTACGACGGCGAGACGCTAGCCGGCTTTTTGATCTGTGTCGGCGAGAACGCCGACTACGAGAGCGTCAACTACGACTGGATCAGCGGCACGTTCGACACGTTCGCCTACGTCGACCGCATCGCGATCGCCGAGGCCTATCGCAACCGTGGCCTCGGTCAGCGGCTCTACGATGCCGCGATCGCCGAGATCGACCGGCGGCATGTCCGCCTCGTCTGCGAGGTCAATCGCGAACCGCCGAACCCGGGCTCTGAACGGTTCCACAAGCGCCTCGGCTTCGATGAAGTCGGCGAGCGCTGGTCGGACGACCGCGCCAAAGGCGTCGTCTATCTTGCCCGCCCGCTTACTTGAGTGGTTTTCTGATCTCCAACGCTTCACCGGTTATGGCTATCGCTGCGAACGCGACCAGCCGTGACTGCAAGACCACGACGCATCCCGAGGACGCCCCATGCCCAAGCACCTGAAGGAAGGCCGCGCCGCCAACCTGCGCGCCGAGGACGACGCCAAGGTCCGCGCCATCGTCGAGGACACGCTGGCCGATATCGAGAAGCGCGGCGACGCTGCCGTCCGCGACCTCTCCAACAAGTTCGACGGCTTCGACCGCGAGGACTACCGCCTTTCCCAATCCGAGATCGACGCCTGTATGAGCCGCGTCAGCGCGCAGGACATCGCCGACATCAAGTTTGCGCAGACGCAGATCCGCAGTTTCGCCGAACAGCAGAAGGCCTGTCTGACCGACCTCGAAGTCGAGACCATGCCCGGCGTCATCCTCGGCCATCGCAACATCCCGGTGAACTCCGTCGGCTGCTACGTGCCCGGCGGCAAATACCCGATGGTGGCGTCGGCTCATATGTCGGTGCTGACCGCGAAGGTCGCCGGCGTCCCGCGCGTCATCACCTGCGCGCCGCCCTACGAAGGCAAACCCGCCGACGCCATCGTCGCAGCACAACACCTCGCCGGCGCCGATGAGATCTATTCCCTCGGCGGCATTCAGGCGGTCGGCGCAATGGCGCTCGGCACCGACACGATCAAGCCGGTCGACATGCTTGTCGGCCCCGGCAACGCCTTTGTTGCCGAAGCCAAGCGGCAACTGTTCGGACGCGTCGGCATCGACCTCTTCGCAGGACCGACCGAGACGATGGTCATCGCCGACGACACCGTCGATGGCGAAATGTGCGCGACCGACCTCCTCGGCCAGGCCGAGCACGGCATCAACTCGCCCGCGGTTCTCGTCACGAACTCCGAGAAGCTCGCGACCGACACGATGGCCGAGATCGCGCGTCTGCTGGACATCCTGCCGACCGCCGAACACGCGCGGAAGAGCTGGGAGGACTACGGCGAAATCATCCTCTGCGAAGACTACGATGACATGCTTGCCGTCTCCGAGGATATCGCCTCCGAACACGTCCAGGTGATGACCGCGCGCGATGACTGGTTCCTCGCCAACATGACGAACTACGGCGCGCTGTTCCTCGGGCCTCGCACCAACGTCGCCTATGGCGACAAGGTCATCGGCACCAACCATACGCTGCCGACGAAGAAGGCGGGCCGCTACACGGGTGGGCTCTGGGTCGGCAAGTTCATCAAGACGCACACCTATCAGAAGGTTATGACGGACGAGGCCTCGGCAACCGTCGGCGCCTATTGCTCGCGCCTCTGCATGCTCGAAGGCTTCGTGGGCCACGCCGAACAGGCCAACGTTCGCGTCCGGCGTTATGGCGGCCAGAACGTGCCCTATGGCGCACCCGCCGCCCCGCTCAAGGCGGCAGAGTAAGGCGCGACACTCCCATGGCGGACTATCCAACGACACCTTCCTTCCGCCTCGACGGCAAACGCGCGCTGGTAACCGGCGCCTCACGCGGCATCGGTCTCGGCGGCGCGATCGCGCTCGCAGAAGCCGGCGCCGACGTCACGCTTGCCGCCCGCACCGGCGACGACATCGAAGCGGCCGCCGCGCACCTCACTGAGCGTGGGCTGAAGGCCTCAGCCCTCGCAATGGACGTCACCGACACCGAACGCACCGCCGACGCCATCGCTGCGCACGGACCGTTCGACATTCTCTTCAACAACGCCGGAATCGCGCGCCATGCGCCCTTCACCGACGCGACCGGCGATGACTTCGACGCGGTCGTCGACGTCAACGTGAAGGCCGCCTACTTTGCAGCGCAGGCCGTCGTCCGCGGACTCATCGCCGCCGAGCGGCCGGGCGTCATCATCCACACGTCCTCGCAGATGGGACACGTCGGCGGCGTCGACCGCACCGTCTACTGCGGCACCAAACACGCCATCGAAGGCATCACCAAAGCGATGGCGATCGAGTGCGGACCACACGGCATCCGCGTCAACGCGATCGCGCCCACCTTCATCCGCACGCCGTTGACGCAATCGACGTTCGAGAACCCCGAACGCCGCGCCTGGGTCGAGAGCAAGATCAAGCTCGGCCGCGTCGGCGAGATCGAAGACATCATGGGCGCCGTCGTCTTCCTCGCCTCCGACGCCAGCGCCCTCATCACCGGAACATCCCTCCTCATCGACGGCGGCTGGGTCGCGGATTGAGTCTTTGTTGGTCCAACCGCGCTGCCGCGCGTTGGCACTGGGAGTCCGACCTGCTCACGCCTCGCGCGCACATGCGCTCGGCTTGTTCTTCGCTGGCCCAACGGCTCACGCCGTTGGCGCTTAGAGTCCGGCCTACTCG
>JBCBXS010000102.1:0-8152 GCA_039816475.1 Pseudomonadota bacterium
GGTTTTCACGCGGCGACGGGGCACTTCGAACTGGGGAGGCCGGCAACGGAACGCACACTCAAAACGCAACTCAAACCCGTTGCAGGACCTCATGGACGTTCTCGGGTCGGGGGGTTTGGGGCTGACGACCCGGGGGAGAGAACGTAGGAAGAACATAACCTCCGGAGACTAAGCTGTCCAGCGAAAGTTCCTACGATGTTCTATTTTTCTTCTGCTCCGGAGAACATTCGGATCGCGAAGGGACGATGGGGGCCGGAGAACGCCGGTTCGTAGGGCGCAATGACAATACGCGTCGTCGGGATGCCCGCCCGCAGCGCCTACTCTTCGAAGAGCTGGAGCTGGTCGTCGCGCCCGGCGGTCCGCGGGATCACGCGGTGATTGCCGAAGTCGATCCGCTCGCCGAACTCCGGATGACGCGCGCGAAACTCCGCCATGGCGCGCTCGCGGGACGCGGGAAATTTCTTTCCCTGCCAGATCTCGTAGATGCGGCGCGGATCGCAATTGTACCGGTTGATCAGCTCTTTGCGCTGGATTCGAAGCCAACGTGCGATCCATAACTCGATCGCATCGCGCTCCGTCAGGCGCACCCGGCGCGGCGTGACCTCGGGTCCGTCGTTAGTGGTTTCCGCAAACAGACGCAACGCGACGCTGTCCTTCGATGAGTGGTTTCGTTGCCAAAAGGTTCTCACATGAAAGCAGCAATCTTGCGGCAGTCGTCAATGCGCGATGCGGCAGGCGGCCCGGCCCGAGCACGCGACCGATCGGATCGGGGTCGCGCTCACATGATCCTGTTTCCGGCAATCGACCTCAAGGACGGCCGCTGCGTCCGGCTCGAGCTCGGCGACATGAATGCGGCGACTGTATTCAACGACGATCCCGCCGATCAGGCCGGCACATTCGCCGCCCAGGGCTTTGAATGGATCCACGTTGTCGATCTTGATGGCGCCTTCGCCGGCACCCCGCGCAACGCCGATGCCGTGCGTGCGATCCGAGCGGCCGTTGATGTCCCCGTCCAGCTCGGCGGCGGAATTCGCGATCTGGCGACAATCGAGGCCTGGCTTTCGGCGGGCGTGACCCGCGTCATCCTTGGGACGGCAGCGGTCAGAAATCCCGAACTCGTCCGCGAGGCGTGTCGCGCATTTCCAGGCCGTGTGGCCGTCGGGATCGACGCGAAGGGCGGCTACGTCGCCGTCGAAGGCTGGGCCGAGACAAGTGAGTTGCGCGCGGCCGATCTTGCGCAGCGGTTCGAGGACTGTGGAGTGGCGGCGATCATCTTCACTGATATTGACCGCGACGGCATTTTGAAGGGCCTCAATCTGGACGCAACGTTGACGCTGGCGGCTGCGACGTCGATTCCGGTCATCGCGTCGGGCGGCCTCGCATCGATGGATGACATTGACGCCCTGGCAGCGCCTGAAGCTGCGATCCTCGAAGGGGCCATCACCGGCCGCGCGCTCTATGATGGCCGCATCGATCCAGCTGCCGCGCTCGCGAAGCTGAAGGAGGCGCAGCAGTCCGATGGCTAAGCTTGCTCTGATCTATGCGTATTGGCCGAGCCAGCCGTTCGGTATCACGTGGTGCGATCTGCCGTGGGCGATCCGGAATGCCGGTCTTCCGAAGACGCTGAGCGATGCCGGGCATGAAATCACCGAAACTATGCTCATGCCTGAAGATGACCCGCCGGAGGATCTCCGCGCCGGGTTTCGTATCGGCCGAGATATCGCTGCAGCGGTTCAGAAAGCGCGCGCTTTCGGCGAACTGCCCGTGGTGCTGACGGGGAGCTGTTCGATTGCAGCACCGGCTGTGATCGCAGGCATCGGTGGGGCCGGAACCGCGATCGCTTGGTTCGACACCCATCCGGACCTGCACACCGCCGAGACGACGGAGACGGGGCTCTTCGAGGGCATGGCGCTTGCGATCGCGACAGGTTCGGCGTGGCAGGCGATGGCGCAACAGTTCCTGAACCTCAAGCCGGCCTCGCTCGATGCGGCGGCGCTCTTTGGGGCGCGAGACATCGACACGGCAGAACGGGACATCATTACCGAGCGCGGTCTGCTGGTGACGCAAGACGCAGCCGACCTCGCCCAGCGCATGTCGGCGGCCGAGCGCGTCTACCTCCACGTCGATATGGACGTGCACGATCCGAGCGCGTTCGCAGCCAACCTCTACGAGGTGCCGGGTGGGCCGTCGGTTGACGATGTCCGCGCCGCGCTGACTTCGGTCGACAATGTGGCGGCGCTCTCGATCACGAGCCTCGATCCGGCAGTTGACGAAAGCGGCGATGCCGTGCGGGCGGCGATCGGTCATGTCCTGGCTGTCGCCGATCATCTGGGAAACGACTGAGCCGATGCTGAAGATCCGCGTCATCCCCTGCCTCGACGTCAAGGACGGCCGCGTCGTCAAAGGCGTGAACTTCGTCGATCTGATCGATGCCGGTGACCCGGTGGAGGCGGCAGCCGCCTACGACGCCGATGGCGCTGACGAGCTTTGCTTTCTCGACATCACCGCGAGCCATGAGAACCGCGGCACGCTGCTCGATATCGTAACGCGGACCGCCGAGCGGTGCTTCATGCCACTGACCGTCGGCGGAGGGGTTCGCACAACCGACGACATCAAGGCGCTGCTGGATGCCGGCGCCGACAAGGTCTCGATCAACTCCGCCGCCGTCCGTGATCCGGAATTCGTGAGGGCCGCAGCGGCGAAGTTCGGCTCTCAGTGCATCGTCGTTGCAATCGATGCAAAGCGCGTGGCGGGCGATGACCCGCGCTGGGAGATCTTCACGCACGGAGGCCGTCGCGAGACAGGCATCGAGGCGATCGCGTTCGCAAAGAAGGTCGTCAAGCTCGGAGCCGGTGAAATCCTGCTGACATCAATGGACCGCGACGGGACCAAGCAGGGGTTTGATCTCGAACTGACGCGGCGGATTGCCGATGCCGTTGCGGTGCCGGTGATCGCATCGGGCGGTGTCGGGACGCTCGAGCACCTCGCCGTTGGTGTACTGAAAGGCGGCGCGAGCGCGGTGCTCGCCGCATCCATCTTCCACTTCGGGACGTTCCGCATCGCGGAGGCGAAAGAGCATATGGCAGCGCGCGGCGTCCCGGTGCGGCAGGATTAGGCAGCGCTGACTAAGTCCGGGTTGCGCCCAACGGCAAACCGGCTTAGGCGGCAGCCGTCGGGCTCAGCGCGCCCATGCACGCGATGTGAGCTGTGATCTCATCGACGCCCTTGCCGGACTTGAGATCGGCGAACACGACCGGCTTTCCCCGGCGCATCCGATCGGCGTCAGAGCGCATCACATCGAGATCGACGCCGACGTGCGGGGCAAGCGCGGTCTTGTTGATCACCAGCAGATCCGACTTCGTGATGCCAGGGCCGCCCTTGCGCGGGATCTCCTCGCCCTGCGCGACGTCGATCATGTAGATCGTGATGTCTGCGAGATCGGGCGAGAAGGTCGCTGCGAGGTTGTCGCCACCGGACTCGATCAGGACGAGTTCGAGATCAGGAAACGCGCGGTTGAGATCGGCAATCGCAGCCAGGTTCAGCGAACAGTCTTCGCGGATGGCTGTGTGCGGGCAGCCGCCGGTCTCGACGCCGCGAATGCGCGATGACGGCAGCACTTGCGCGCGCGTCAGGAACTCAGCGTCCTCGCGCGTGTAGATGTCGTTGGTGACGACGGCCATGCTCATCCGCCCTGCAAGCCCGCGGCAAAGCGCTGCTGTCAGCGTCGTCTTGCCGGAGCCGACGGGGCCGCCGATGCCAACGCGAAGAGGACCATTCGATGATGGGATCGCTTGGGCCATGGCCGGTTGTCCTTCTCTATGCATCGGTTGGCGCGCGCCGGCTCACGAGCGGAACAGACGCACGTGCTGTGTTTCGTGTCGAAGGCAGGCGATGTCGGCTGCGAACGTAGACGAGCCGAGATCGTCTTCGCCGCAGAGTAAAGCGCGCGCGACGGTTGCCTGCGTCGCTATATAGAGCCGGCTCAAAACAGATTGGCCCTGGCGCTGACCGAGCACGCCGAGGCGGATGCCGGCCGAGACAGCGCTGGCCTGTGCCGATGACGCGAAGGCCTGCAGTGTCGCATCGAGCGGAAGACCGCGTTCGCGTGCCGCGATCCCAACCGCGGCTGCGTAGGCGAGTTCGGAATAGAGGCTTGGCGCAAGCCGGCTGGTGTGTGCGTCCGCCGGGCCCCATCCGTCGAAGTAGGCGTCCCGGAATGCCGCGCCGATGGCGAGGGCTTCGTCGCGTCGTTCGGACGAGGCGTGCATGGCCCCTGCGAGCGCGACGCGTTCCGTCTCTTTCTGCGGGGACGATGCGCGATAAATGAGCGAGGCGAGCGCGAGTTCATTCCAGAGGCTGCCGGCTGTGGTTTGGGCGTGCAGCCAGTTCTCGAAACCCGCAGCGTCAGTCACGCGGTCTTCGGCAACCGCGGTCTCGAGTCCCTGGCTGTAGGCGAATGCGCCGGTCGGGAAGGCCGGAGAAAACCAGACGATCAACTCGGATACGCCGGCCCCGCCGGTCCCACCAACATCGTTGTTGGCCGGTTTTTGCCTCGGAACGGCGCGGTGCTCTTGCACGGTCATGTGCCTTCGCCGTGGCCATGGCTGTAAGCGTGGTGTCCGTGTCCGTGTTCGTAGGCTCCACCTTCAGGATGGAACGCCTCAGTTACGTTTGATACGTGTGCGCCGAGGCCCTCAAGCATCTCGCGGATGACATGATCGCGTTCGATCAGGATGCGGTCTTCATCGATCTGGGCGGGCAGATGCCGGTTGCCGATCTGCCAGGCGAGGACGGCGAGCGATGGCGCACCTGACGTCGTCACCTGCATCAGGTCTTCGGCGGCTGCAGCGATTTCGATCGCGCGACCGTTGTCGAGTAAAAGCCGGTCGCCGTGCCTAAGGCGATGCGCGGAGGCAAGATCAACCAGCACGTCCACGCCGCTCTCCAGCGTCAGAACCTTGCGCCTCAAGTGTCGGTCGCCGTGCGTCAGGCTCAGCGTATCGGCCGCAGCGGGCGCACCGCTTGCGCTTCCTCCGATCACCTCTGTCGCGCGCAGCATGACGGCGCTCAATACAAAAAGTAACGCTGCGCCATCGGCAGCTCTTTCGCCGGATCGCAGACCAGCAATTCGCCGTCGGCGCGCACCTCGTAGGTCTCCGGATCGATCTCGATGTTCGGCGTCGCATCGTTCAGGATCATCGATGCCTTTGAGATGCCGCCGCGAACGTTCTCGATCGGCGCCAGCGTTTTCGAGATCCCGATGCGCTCGGCAAGATCGCTCGACGCAGCCGCCTGACTGACAAAGGTTAGTGATGTCGCCGTTATCGCCCGTCCGAATGCGCCGAACATCGGGCGCATGTGCACCGGCTGCGGCGTCGGGATCGATGCGTTCGGATCGCCCATCTGAGCATACGCAATCGCGCCGCCCTTAACGACGAGATCGGGCTTCACGCCGAAGAACGCCGGCGACCAGAGGCAGAGATCGGCGAGTTTGCCCGTCTCGACCGAACCGATCTGCTTCGACATGCCGTGGGCGATCGCCGGGTTGATCGTGTACTTCGCGATGTAGCGTTTGACGCGCGTGTTGTCGTTGCCGGAGCTACCGTCCTCAGGCAGCGCGCCGCGCTGGACCTTCATTTTATGCGCCGTCTGCCATGTCCGGATGATCACCTCGCCGACCCGGCCCATAGCCTGGCTGTCGGATGCAATCATCGAGAGCGCGCCGACGTCGTGAAGAATGTCTTCAGCGGCGATCGTCTCCTTCCGAATACGGCTCTCGGCGAATGCAAGGTCCTCCGGGATCGACGAGTCGAGGTGATGACACACCATCAGCATGTCGAGGTGTTCGTCGATCGTGTTGACCGTGAACGGTCGCGTCGGGTTGGTCGACGATGGCAGCACGTTCGGCAGGCCCGCGACCTTCATGATGTCGGGGGCGTGTCCGCCGCCTGCCCCTTCGGTGTGGAACGCATGGATCGTCCGGTTCTTGAACGCGGCAATCGTATCCTCGACGAAGCCGCTTTCGTTGAGCGTGTCCGTGTGGATCATCACCTGCACGTCATAGTCGTCGGCAACCGTCAGGCAGTTGTCGATCGTCGCAGGCGTTGTGCCCCAGTCTTCGTGCAGCTTCATCGCGCAGGCGCCCGCCTCGATCATCTCGATCAGGGCTGACGGCAGCGCCGCGTTGCCTTTCGCAGAGAACGCGAGGTTCACCGGAAAAGCGTCCGAGGCCTGGATCATCTTCTCGATGTGCCACGCACCTGGCGTGCAAGTCGTCGCGTTGGTGCCGGTTGCAGGGCCTGTCCCGCCGCCAAGCATCGTTGTGACGCCGGACGTGATCGCTTCATCGATCTGCTGCGGGCAAATGAAGTGGATGTGCGCATCGAACGCGCCGGCGGTGAGGATCTTACCTTCGCCGGCGATCGCCTCCGTTGATGGGCCGATGATGATGTCGACGTCCGGCTGAATATCCGGGTTACCGGCTTTGCCGATGCCGACGATGCGGCCGTCGCGAAGCCCGACGTCAGCCTTGATGATGCCCGCGACCGCATCGACGATCAGCGCGTTGGTGATCACGGTGTCGACGGCGCCGTCTTCGCGCGTCACCTGGCTCTGGCCCATCCCGTCGCGGATGACCTTGCCGCCGCCAAACTTCACTTCCTCGCCGTAGGTCGTGTGGTCCCTTTCGACCTCGATGATCAGATCGGTGTCGGCCAGGCGGACCTTGTCACCAGTGGTCGGCCCGAACATGTCGGCATACGTCGTGCGTGGAATACGTGTAGGCATTGGTCAGCTCTGCTCGAGGGGAACAATCGAAAACGTGTCGAGGGAATCAGCGGACTGGTCAAACGTGTAGGTCGTCTCGCATCCAGCTGCAGCGTTGAGCTCCGCGATCAGGCAATCTGCGAAGTCGGCTTTGCTTGTTCGATAAGAGTTCAGCGCGCTCTCGACTCGGGCCTGATCTGCAACTTCGAACTTGGTGTCCGCTAGGAGTTGGCCGATCAGCTCCGCGATAACAACGCGGTTGCTCTTGAGATGCCTTGAAACAACCCAAGTGAACTCCGCCAACACGATGTGGTTGATGAATATTCTATCGGCAGACGTTTGCTCGGCTATCAGGCGCGACACACGTTCGGCCTGGTCGACGTCATCTTCCAAGACGAGGCGGAGAAGCACGTTGGTGTCGATACCGTTCATGAGCCGCGGTTACGCTCTATGGTCGCTTTATGCTTTTCACCAAGCGTCGCGCTGATGTCGTCATCAAAACTGTGATTGGCAGGCACGCGGCTCAGCAATCCGCTGCGCCGCAGCTTTCTGGCATACGCGATGAAGTCAGCGGATGTCGTATCTTCGTGATGTGTTGCCGGGCTCGACTGTTCCGGCGAAAGGCGCACCGAGTCGCCAGCCGCCAGACCCAGTTGCTCGACCTGCGCCTTGGACACGTGCAGTTCGCCATCGTCGTCGATCTGAAAGCTCGCTGACGGCCTTTTCGTGCTCCGGTCGTCCATCTCACTGGTACTCCAAATGTGGCCGCCGTCGGAAAAGACCTCAAACAGCGCCCATGACTTCCTGCCGGAAGCCGTAGATGTTTTTGGCGCCGGACATCTCGACGAGCTGCACCGTGCGCGATTGGCCTGGCTCGAAGCGGACGGCCGTGCCAGCCGCGATATCGAGGCGGAAACCCTTTGTCTTGTCGCGATCGAACGAGAGCGCAGGGTTGGTCTCGAAAAAGTGGTAGTGGCTGCCGACCTGGATCGGGCGATCGCCGGTGTTTGCGACTTCGATCTCGATCGACTTGCGGCCGGCGTTCAACTCGATCTCGCCGTCCGCCGGCATGATTTCGCCCGGGACCACGGCTCAGCGCTCCCGGCGGTCAGTGCGCCGCCGTGCCTTCGCCTGTTGCCGTAAGACGGCCATCGCGACGACGACCGATCCGACGATGAGGGCGGCCACAAGCAACACCTCGTTTGAGATGACGCCGTGCGGGTGGGTGTGAGCAGCGCCAACCTCGTGTGCGATTGCCATGGTCGACGTTGCAGCAAATGCGGTGAGGCCAACTGCAGCGCGTTTGATGATCTGGCGAGGGGACATGAAGCGACAGTCCTTCTTCTTCTTGGCTATCGAATGGGGTCGTGAACGGTGACGAGCTTCG
>JBCBXS010000103.1:0-8149 GCA_039816475.1 Pseudomonadota bacterium
CAAAACCGACGTGTACCGCGAAAGGACATCAATGCCCTCGGTATGCAATTCCCAGTCGGTGATGATGTCGTAGTCAAAGCCCGCGCTCTCGAGCCACTGCGTCAGATGCGTGTCGGCTGGATAATGGCGCAGGCCAGAGGCACGGATCTGGGGATAAGGATACGTCAGATACCCGAGCCGCACGTTCAGCATCGGGCGATGCCACGACGCGATCGAGATGCCCGAGCCATCGGAATGCACGTTGTACGTCGAGAGACCGAGGTCCGTGTGATCACCGGGATTGTGCGGATAGGCGTTCCAGGCAGCCGATTGATCGCGCCACGCCTGCTGCCACGCCGGGTCGCGAGACCACTCTGGCCGCGCGTGATTGCCGTAGACTGTGTACGTGAATGTAGAGGCGAGAACGGCGATGCGCGCGGTCGCCTGACCCAGCGGCGGCACGACGAAAAACGGCACGTTTTCTGTGTGGCCGCCGGCTTCGAGGATGACGGCGTACTGGCCGGAACGCAGATCGGGCGGCACGGTCCACGTTGCAATTACGGGCCACTCGCAGTCCTCGATGTCGTCGTCGTGGAAGTGGATCGCGGCATACTCATCCGGTGCATGGCGCCAGGCCATCTCACGGCCAGACCAGTCCGCCCCGCGCACGCCGCGTGTCGGTTGATTGATGAGGCGTCCGTCGAGGCCGAGCGGGCCAACGTCGCGGAGGATGCGCGAAGAGATGTCCTTCGAGAAATCCCATGACACCACCGGATCGGCGATGCGCTTGCCGTGCCCAAGGTCGGCGACATCCCGGTCGCTCAGCACCCGTGCGAACAATTCCGGGCGCTCGATGCAGCCGTTGAAGCTCCTGACGGCCTGATCCCCGCCATAGGATCCAAAGCGCAAGACGGAGGCATCAGGAAGTGAGATCGGCACCATCTCAATCGACTGGGATTGTGCGCCACCAGACGTCGCGTTCAGGCAGCTAAGGACGCCGACACCGCGATCGCCGTCGTACCGAAAGACCGCCGTGCCCCATGCGCCCAATGCGAACGGGATCGCGAACTCGCCGGAGCCGCTTTCGCTTCGAACATCGAGGCGGCCATCGCCGTTGACGATCAACGCAAGCAGGATCACGTCGTCATCGTTTGTGAACGTCAGCAGTGGCGCTTCAAAATTTGCGTCAGGCAGCTTGGTGCAGCGGAAGCGCACTGAGACCGTGAAGCTTCGCACCTCAGGCAACCTGCCCGAACCGACGACGACTTCGCCGTAGGAGCCGAGCGGCACGGCCAGTTCAGAGAGCGGGCTTTTAAGCTCGACCTCGGCGGGAACGGGCTCTGTGCGCACGCCGCCAAGTTCTGGGTTCGGATCAGCCGACACCACCCGCACAACGCGCGCGTCAAGCGCCGCGCCTTCGGGGCCGCGTCCGTGGATCAGAAGCGTATCGCCCGACGAGACAGACAAGCGATCGGTGTAGGCAGCGAGAGGGGTCATGATGGCGGTCTCCGCCATAACGCTGACCTGAGCGGCCGGAGCCGTCAATCAATCGCACGCCAGTACGCGCGCAACGCTTCGCGGGCTCGCAGACGCGATCGCCTAAGGCGACAGCGTAAATCTCGGGCGGAAGTCGTCTTCGTCTTGCTCACCGCGCAATGCGGTAGCCCCGTCACGACCGTAAATGTCCGGGCGGAATTCGATCGAGCCGTCGAGCTCGGCCCACGCAGTCAGATACGTGAAATAGACCGGCACCGGCCGCGTCAGCTTCACGTCCGTCGGCTGGCCGTCGTTGATGATCGACATCACGCGCGCCTCGGCCTCATCGAAGCCCGGCTCGTATCGGGCGATCCAAGCGCCGAGCTTGAAGACGTCCTGGACGCGCACGCAGCCGGCACTGAACGCCCGCAGCCGCTGATTGAACAGCGGCTTCAGCGGCGTGTCGTGCATGTAGACGATGTCTTTGTTCGGCATGTTGATGCGCATCAGACCGAGCGCATTCCACGGGCCGGGGTCTTGCTTGAACTTCACCCGCGCGTGGTCGACGTTGTCCCAATCGATGGTGGCGGGGTCGATTTCAGGCCCGTTGAAGTTTCCTTCGACGAGGCGGATGTGTTCCTTCTCGAGGTACTCCGGCTCCTGCTTCAGGCGCGGGACCAGATCCTTGCTCGCAACGCTCATCGGCACGCGCCAGTAGGGGAAGAAGTTCAGCCCCTGGATCGTCGCCTGGATCTCCGGCGTCTGGCGCGAGGCCTTGCCGACGATCACGCGGTGGCGGCGCTGGACCTGATAGCGCTCGACGGCTTCAAGCTGGAAGGCGGCGGCATTGACCAGCACATAGCGGTCTTCGACGCGCTGGTTCAGCAAGCGCACAATGCGGTTGCGATTGACCTGTAGCTGCCCCAGCCGTTCTTTCGCGGAGATGTTGAGCTGCGCGATTGTCGAGCGGTTGAGAAAGCCCGTGACGCGCAATCCGTGGCTCTGCTGGAACCGCTTGACGGCGACCTCGAGCCATTGATCGAACTCGGTCGAGCCGTCGTAGCGCCGCGCGCCGCGTTCGGACAGTTCACCACTCAGATAGAGCCGCTTGCGGATCGCGGGGACGCGCTCGTCATACCCGCCGACGCGGAGAAACCGGCCCTTGGCAATCCGCGGCCAGTCCCCGCGCTCGGCAATCCGGCGGTAGCGCGCGATGGCCTGATCCATCGCATCGAGCATTTCATCGGACCGCCAAGGCACGCTGCCGGGACGCAGATCCTGAAGCGGCTCGGACGCTTTCGGTTTGCGCGGTTCGGCCGGCGCACGACGCTGCCGCTCTTGAGGATCCTGGCCGAGGATGCTCTGCCACCAGCGGTTGCCTTGGGCCGCGGCACTGGTCGCGCCGCCGATCAATGCGGCCGTGCCCGTCAGGCCCTTCAGAATACGCCGCCGGTCGGGAGCCCCAGTTGACCCGAGGTCCTGCGAACCGCCTGTTTCGGTCGTCTTGGTTTTGTCCGGACGCGCCACGTTCGCCGTTCCCCTCAAGCCGCTCAAATGTCCCACCGATCCCTCGCTGAGGTGTGCATTTCCTATGGCCAAATGAGGGCCGGTTCAGCTTCGAGTGAAGGCGACCCGCGGTCACTGTTGCGCGAGCAAGGGATCAAACGTGCATATTGTCGATGGATAGAAACAAGGAGCCCACAGCGTATGTCCGAGACTACGGTGCTTTGGGGCGTCGATGCCCGGGGTGTTGCAGAAGTGACGCTCAATCGTCCGGAGCGGAATAACGCCTACAACGATGCGTTGATTGCCGGGCTGCACGCCGCAGTCGATGCGCTGGAAGGGGTGGATCATCTGCGTGCGGTGGTGATTCGCAGCGCCGGGCGACACTTCCAGGCGGGTGCCGATCTGACGTGGCTGAAGTCCGTGCGCTCGGGCGGCGCAGAGGCGAACCGCGCAGCTTCGCGCGCAACGGCGGAAATCGTCGATCGGCTGAACGGCGTCCCGGCCGTCACAGTCGCGCTCGTCAACGGTGCATGCATCGGCGGCGGGACCGGCGTTTTGGCCGCCTGCGACGTGGTCATCGCCGAAGCTTCGGCGACGTTTGCAATCTCGGAAATCCGATGGGGGCTGACGGCGGCGGTGATCGTGCCCCAGCTTGTCGATGCGATCGGCGTCCGTCAGTGCCGCCGCTATGCGATGACGGGCGAACGGTTCGACGCGGACGAAGCGCGGCGGATCGGCCTCGTCCACGAAATCGTCGCAGAGGGTGACCTTCAAGTGTCCGCCGACCGGGTGCTGGACGCGGTCCTCAAGGGCGCGCCGAAGGCGATTGCGGAGACGAAAGCGCTGATCCGCTCAGAAAGCCGCGGTGCAATTCAGGCAGCTGCTTTGACCGAGCTGATCGACGCCCATGCGGACAAGCGCCAATCGGATGAAGCCGGCGAAGGTCTGGCAGCCTTCGATCAGAAGCGGTCGCCCGACTGGGGGCCTGATCGCTGATCGGCTGTCGGCTGATCGCCTGCCGCCGCTCAGTACCGGTCGCCCGGAAACACCAGACGCGTGCGCGGACGCGGCACGACCATCCGGCGCTGGCGGACGACGCGGTTGCGGACCGTCACGCGACGGTTCCTCAAGCGCGCGGGCGAACGACTGACGACATAGGACCGGCGCGGCCGCGACGAACGCTTGGCGATCCGACGACGCGTCTTCGGCGTCGAACCCTTCACGATGATACGCGTGCGCTTGTAACCGTGGCGATGGACGAGAGTGTAGAAGCGCTTGGCGTTGCGGGTCCGCAGGCGAATACAGCCGTGCGAGGCCGGTCGGCCGAGCATGCCCGTCGACGTCGTCCCGTGCGTTGCGATGCCCTGATTGAAGAACACCGCGTAAGGCATCGGCGCGCCGTCGTACTGGCGCGAGTACCACATCTTCGAGGCCCATGCCGGACGGAAGCGCCCGCGCGGCGTGTGGTACCCGGCACGGCCCGACGAGATCTTCCAGCTATGCAGCGTCTTGCCGCCGGACTTCACCGTCATGCGTTGGCGCGTCAGGTCGATGACGGCCGTCAGGGTCGGCGCCAGCGACTTCGGCTTGGCCTTGGCAACCGGCGCCTTCTGAGCAGGCGTCAGTGCCGCGGTCTTCGCTGTCTCAACCGTCTTGGTGGTGGTCGGAGTTGCAGGATCAGCCGTAGGCTTTGCGACCGCGACGGTTGTCGCAGCCCCCGCCGGGACCTTCTTAGCCGGCAAGGCAGGCGCCCCATCCGCCGCTGAAACCGTCAGCGGAACTAGCGCTGTGACACAAAACAGGACACCGCCAAACACACGCATCACACTTGACCCCGAACGCACTCAGAACCCCTTCAACGTACGCTAACCTAGGTGGTGAGGGCTGATGTTCGATTAATGCGTGATGCAGATTGTCGGGATGCGGCAACCGCTCTCGTCACAGTTTGATGAACGGGAGCGCCGCGGCAGCCGCCTATTTCTTCTTGATGGTCTCGTAGGCATCGAGCGCGCGCTGGCGCGTTGCTTTGTGGTCGACCAACGGCTTCGGATACGTCTTGCCGAGTTCGACACCGGCCGCGCTCAGGTCCTTGTCGGATGCATCCCAGGGCGCATGCAGGGCTTTGGTCGGCAACTTCGCAAGCTCCGGCACCCAGCGCCGGATGTAGTCGCCGTCGGGGTCATAGCGTTCGCTCTGGCTGACCGGATTGAAGATGCGGAAGTAAGGTGCCGCGTCAGCGCCGGAGCCGGACACCCATTGCCAGCTCGCTGAGTTGGACGCGAGATCGGCATCGACGAGGCAGTCCCAGAACCACGCCTCGCCCTCCTGCCAGTGCAGCAGCAGGTTCTTCGTCAGGAATGAGCCGACGATCATCCGGACGCGGTTGTGCATCCAGCCCGTCTGCCAGAGCTCGCGCATGCCGGCATCGACAATCGGGTATCCCGTTTGGCCGCGCTGCCAGGCTTCGAGCGCGCTGTCGTCGCGCCGCCAGGGGAAGGCTGCGAATTGGTCGCGGAACGGTGCCTCCGGCAGATGCGGGAAGTGATAGAGCAGGTGATAGGAAAACTCGCGCCAGACGAGTTCCTTGAGGAACGTCTCGGCACCTGTCTCCGTCGCCTTGGCCTCGAGCCTCGGCAGGACCGTGTGCCAGACGCGCGCAGGGCTCAGCTCGCCATGGTGAAAGTGCGGAGAGAGGCGCGACGTGCCCGGCAGGTCCGGCCGGTTCCGGCTCTCGTCGTAGTCGGCGAGTGCGTTGTCGAGAAACGCTTCAAGTTTCTCGCGCCCACCCTCACTGCCCGGCGCCCAGTGCTCATCGAAACCTTTCGCCCAGTTCGGCTTGGTCGGCAGCAGCTTCCAGTCGGAGAGCTTGTCGGACGCGACCTTCTTTGCAAACGGCTTGAGCGACTTCGGCGCATCGACGGGCGTTCGAATTCCGGAGGCGGAAACCGCGCGCCAGAACGGCGTGTAGACCTTGTAAACGTCGCCCGTCTTCGTCCGAACGATGTCGGGGTCGATCAGGAGGCGGCCGGCCATACGCTTCAGTTCGACATCGATCTTGTCGAGTGCCGACTTCAGCGCAGTCTCGCGTTCGCGCACGAACGGCTCATAGCCGCGGCAGACGTAGACCGCCTGCGCGTCGATCTCCCCGGCCAGCGCGGGCACGACGTCGACCGTGTCGCCTGCGCGAAGCACAAGCGGTGCGCCGAGCTTTTTGAGGTCGTCATCGAGCGCTGCCAGCGAATGATGCAGCCACCATTTCTTTGCGCCACCCGGAGCCCAGTCGCCCGTCGTCTCGGTGTCGTAGACAAACAGTGGCACAACGGGCGCACCGGTCTCCGCGGCTTTCGCGAGCGCCGGCTGATCGTCAATCCTGAGATCGCGATAGAACAGAACGAGGATGGGGCGGTCGGTCATCGGCGGCTTTCACGGGGCAGCATTCGGGAGCGCGAACGGCACGGGCCGAGTGGAAATGGCCGGCGGCGTTCGTTGGTTCAAACGCTGAGACCTCGGTTGCCGGATCAAGCCCGTCACGAGTGGTCCACAGCTTGAGGCTTAGACGACCTGTCAGTTCCCGGTCAGCAGATCGAAAAGTGTGCGCGGACGACGACGCCTCCGGCTGCGGCGGTTGGATCGCGCCCGGCGAGGCCTTGCAAAGCCGCGGCTCGCGCGCTCCCACGGAACCCACGTATCGCGGCGGCGCGCCTGACGCGTGCGGCGCTTCCGAGCCCGTCGCGTGGCCCGAGCGGCGGCCACAGCCGAGGGCGACGGCGTCCGCGTGAATGCAATCTGATCCGTCAGGCCGTCGACCGCGATGATCTCGACCGAGGCTGCATTCCACGCGACCTGAGCCCGCTTGTCACCGAACCGGGTCGGAGCAGAGCCCAGCACCTCGCGGCGGCGCAGATCGATGATCACGCTGGTCTCAAGCGGCACGGTCTTGCCCGCTTCGCTGAGCCGCCCCTGCGCGTATTTCAGAAGACCGATCTTGCGCCCGCCGACATCGCGCTCTGTCCAGTCGCGGATCTGCGGCGTCGCGTCGGCGACGCTTTCGAGCGGCACTTCGAACGGTTTCGGCTCACCGCGCCGGGCAAAGAACTGGCCGTTGCGGCGGATGATGTCCCACCCGTTGACGGCGCCGGCGACGACGCTGATCGCCTGTGACTTGTCGCGTTCGCCGAGGCGGCCGAGCCCGTAGCGCGCCGGGGTCAGGTCGGGCCGCTGTGCAAGCGCGGCGCGAAAGCTTGTGACCGCGACATCCTCATTGCCGAGCGCCTCGTTGATCTCGCCACGCGCCCACATGACGATTGCGTTCGACGCGCCATACTGCTCCGCCGTTCGGATTTCGCGTTCGCCGAGCTTTGGCTGGCCCATCTTCTTGAACATCAACGCGCGGTAGGCGAAGGCCTCCGGCTGGCGCGGCGCGAGCTTCAGCGACGCGTCGAGATCGGCGGCGGCCTCATCGAACTTCTCGAGCAGCAAGCGCGCGTGGCCGCGTTCGCGCAGCGCTGCGACCGAATTCGATTCGAGTTCGAGCGCCTTGGTGAAGTCCTTCTCTGCGGCCGCCAGATCGGCGGCGCGGAGATACGCCCGTCCGCGATCGACAAACGCTTCAACGTCAGCAGGTGCGAACGCGATGGCGCGGCTCAGGTCCTGGATCGCCTGCGGCACGCTGCCAAGCGCCAGATGCGCCCGCGCTGTGGCCTTATAGATCTGCGGATTGCGCGCATCGATTGCGACGGCGCGGGAAAGATCGCGGAGCGCTGACCGCGGCCGCTTCTGCTTCAGATAGAGTTCGGCGCGCGCAGACAGCGGTTGCGCCTGCTTTGGTGCGAGCTTCACAGCCCGGCTGAAGTCTGAGAGCGCGCTAACCGGCCGCGCCTGCACATCGTGGGCGACAGCGCGATTTGCGTAGGCCGCCGCATAACCGGGCGCGAGGGCTAGCGCGCGGTTGAGGTCTTTGATCGCCTCCTTGTGCAATCCGAGCCGGGAGAGCACGGCGCCGCGATTGTTGTAGAGGGCTGCGTTTTCCGCGAAGAGCTGCGCGGAGGCATTAAAGTCCGCAAAGGCCTTCTCGAAACGATTGAGCCTTGCGAGCGCGACGGCGCGGTCGTTCAGGATGAGCGCACGCCGATCGTTCGGCAGACCGGCCTCGCCAAGGACGCTCGTGTAGATCGCAACGGCCTGCTCG
>JBCBXS010000104.1:0-8133 GCA_039816475.1 Pseudomonadota bacterium
CACATCCGTTTGCGTTGGAATGGTGCCATGACACGTATGCTTTCCGTTTGGCTGGTGAACTTTCCGATCGAGAGACTGCGCCGCCTCAGCACAGCGAAGAGACCGGCACCGTCGTCCCGTTCGCGCTCCGCCCCGCGGCCTGAGCATGCGTTCGCGCTCGCTGAGCCGACGGCGAACGGTGTCATCATCACCGCCGTCAATCAGTCCGCACGGCGTGCCGGAATCTTCCCCGGCCAGAGCGTGGCCGATGCCCGCGCGATCTGCCCGCATCTGAGCACGCGCCCTGCGGAACTGAAGGCCGACGCCGAAGCCTTGAAGCGTCTCGGCACCTGGTTCGGCCGGTACGGCCCGCATCGCGGGATCGAGGGCGAGGACGGGCTCTGGGTCGACACGGACGGCGTCGCACATCTCTTTGCCGGTGAGCAGGCGCTCGCAGACGATGCCGTGCAGCGGTTGGCGCGCGCCGGCTACACTGCGAGAGCTGCAATCGCCGATACGCCCGGGGCTGCCTACGCGCTTGCCCGCTATGCCACCTCGCCTGATCAGCCAAGCGTCATCGCACCGCAGGCTGAGACCCGCACCGCAATCGATCCGTTGCCCGTCGACGCGCTTCGCCTCGAGCCGAAAACCGTGCTGCTGCTTAAACGTCTTGGGCTGAAGCGCATCGGCGATGTCAGCACCCTGCCCCGGGATGCGCTCGCCCGCCGCTTCCGGGACGCCCCGCGCAAAACGAAAAGCGAGCGCGATACTGCTGCGACCGCAGTCGTCTGGCGGCTCGACCAGGCGCTCGGCAGCATCCGCGAACCGAAGGCCCCCATCGAAGTCCCGGCGGTCTATCGCGCGCGCTGCCCGTTCAGCGAACCGCTGATCTCAGCCGAGGGCGTCGAGCAGGCGGTTGTGAAAGTCTGCGAAGACCTGAGCCGCGATCTCGAAGATGCCGGCGTCGGCGCGCTCAGCCTTCGCCTGTCGCTGTTTCGCGCCGATGGCACGCTTGGCGAAGTGCGCGTCGGGGCAAGCCGTCCGACCGCCGAGACCGCGCATATGCTGACGCTGTTCCGCGAGCCGCTGGCTGCCATCGATGCAGGCCTCGGGATCGACGTCCTGGTCCTCGATGCCCTTCGCGTTGCACCGATTGAAACCGGGCAGGTCTCGTTCTCATCGGGGCAGAGTGATCGCGCCTCCGATCCCGCGGCAGCTGCCCGCCTCGTCGACCGCCTGAGCAACCGCCTCGGCGCAAATGCCGTCACGCGCCTACAAAGCTCAAACGCGCATCTGCCCCACCGGGCCGAACACCGCGCGCCGGCTCTCGCCGCCCAAGATCCGTCTGAGAAAGCGGCAGCGGACAGCCCGCCGGACCGGGCGCCGGATTGCGCACTCCGCCCCGCGTTCGTCTTCGCCGATCCAGAGCCCGTCACCGTCATTGCGGAATTGCCGGAGGGCCCGCCCGCCCGCTTTCACTGGCGACGCAAGGCCTGCCGCATTCGGCGCGCCATTGGCCCTGAGCGCATCGCGCCCGAGTGGTGGCAGGCTCTCGCAGCGCTCAAGGCAGAAAACGCTGCCGGATGCGACGCGCCAAAGTCCGTCGGCTCCGAGCCTGAGGCCCCCAGCCCCAGTCCCACCGACACACCGCATTCCGCGCCCGACCGGTCCCTGCCGGACCCTACCGCTCAGTCCGCAACCGACGACACCGGTCTTCCAGGCACGGTCATCAGACGCAGCAAGGTCCCCCGCGCGCGGGATTATTACGTCCTCGAGGCCGAAGACGGCGGGCGTTACTGGGCGTTCCGCGAAGGTCTCTATCAGAAGGAAGCCGAGGACGGCGCGCCGGTCTGGTACATCCAGGGAGTGTTCGGATGAGCAAGCGCAACGGTCTTGCAACGCAGGCTTTCGCCGAACTGATTGCGGCGACAAATTTCTCGTTCCTGCGCGGCGGCTCTCACGCCCACGAACTGGTCGCGCAGGCCAAAGCGCTCGGCCACACAGCAATCGGCATCGCCGACCGCAATTCGCTTGCGGGCATGGTCCGCGCACATATCGCCGCCAAACAGGTCGGCCTTCGTTTGCTCGTTGGCGCGCGCCTTGTCATCGAGGGCCTGCCCGATCTCGTCTGCTATCCGACCGACCGGGCCGCCTATGGCAGCCTTTGTCGTCTTCTATCAACTGGCCAACGCCGCGCACCGAAGGGCGAATGCTATCTGACGGAAGACGATCTCCGCGCCCACTCAGCCGGCCAGATCTTCACGGTCATCCCGCCGGAGACGTTCTCGTGGCGCGACGTCGCCGAATTCGCGGACGGAGAGGCGACCCAACCCGCAGCCGCAGCCGCAGACGAGAGCAAACACCCGCACGTCACGGATGCGCGGTGCCGCCTTGATGCCGATCTCGCCCGGCTCAAAGGGACGCTCGCCGACGCCACCGCGCTCTATCTCGCAGCGCCGGTTCGTTATCGCGGCGATGACATCGCAACCTTCGGCGCGCTCGAAGCGCTCGGCGGCAAACACGGCATGGCGCTGATCGCGACCAACGACGTCCTCTATCACGCAGACCACCGCAAGCCGCTGCACGACGTGCTGACCTGCATCCGCGAGAAGGTCACCATCCAGTCTGCCGGCCGCCACTTGGAGGCCAACGCCGAGCGGCATCTGAAATCACCGTCGGAAATGCACCGCTTGTTCCGCGCGTGTCCCTCAGCGCTCGCAAGCGCCGACGAGATCCTCAAAGCGTGCACCTTCTCGCTCGACGAACTCGTCTACGAGTATCCGGAAGAGCCGGTCCCCGATGGCTGTACGCCGCAGACGCATCTTGAAGACCTCGTCTGGCACGGCGCGCAGTGGCGCTTCCCCGACGGCATTCCCGATGCCGTACGCCGGACGATTGCGAAGGAACTGGCGCTCATCGCCGAACTCAAGTACGCGCGCTACTTTCTGACCGTCCACGACATTGTTAGCTTTGCGCGCGGCCGCAGCATCCTCTGCCAGGGGCGGGGCTCGGCTGCGAACTCCGTCATCTGTTATTGCCTTGGCATCACCGCGGTGAACCCGACCGAGGTCAACCTGCTCTTCGAGCGGTTTATCTCGCCGGAACGGCGCGAGCCGCCCGACATCGACGTCGACTTCGAACACGAACGCCGCGAAGAGGTGATCCAGTACGTCTACCAGCGCTACGGCCGCGAGCGCGCGGGCCTGACAGCGACGGTGATCTCCTATCGCGCGCGCTCCGCCGTCCGCGAAGTCGGCAAGGCGATGGGCTTAAGCGAAGATGTCGTGGCAGCCCTTGCAGGTATGGTCTGGGGCCTGCGCGGCGGCGGCGCGCTCAACGAACGCTATATCCGCGAAGCCGGTCTCGACCCGGACGATCCGCTACTCGCAGCCGTCCTTGAACTCGCCGACGAACTGATCGGCTTCCCGCGCCATCTCTCCCAGCACGTCGGCGGCTTCGTGCTAACGCGCGGCCCCCTCACCGAAGTCGTGCCCGTCGGCAATGCTGCGATGGAGGAGCGCACCTTCATCGAATGGGACAAGGACGACATCGAGGCGCTTGGCCTCCTCAAGATCGACGTCCTCGCGCTCGGCATGCTGACCTGCATCCGGCGCGCATTTGCCCTGCTCGCGGACCACCATAACCGGCCGCTGACGCTTGCAAGCGTCCCGCGCGAAGACCCAGAGGTCTACGACATGCTGTGCGCCGCCGACTCGCTCGGTGTCTTCCAGGTTGAAAGCCGCGCGCAGATGAACATGCTGCCCCGGCTCAAACCGCGCACCTATTATGATCTTGTCATCGAGGTTGCGATCGTCCGGCCGGGGCCGATCCAGGGCGACATGGTCCATCCCTACCTGCGCCGCCGCAACGGCGAGGAGGAAGAAGTCTATCCCTCGCCGCATCCCGATCACGGGCCGCGCGATGAACTGCGCGATATCCTCGGCAAGACCAAGGGTGTGCCGCTGTTCCAGGAACAGGCGATGCGCATTGCGATGGAGGCGGCGAAGTTCGAGGGGCCGGAGATCAATGAACTGCGCCGTGCGCTGGCGACGTTCCGCAAGCGCGGCACCATCCATCTGCTCGAGGAAAAGATGATCGATCGGATGGTCGCCCGCGGCTACGACCCGACGTTTGCCGCCCGCTGCTTCAATCAGATCAAGGGCTTCGGCGAATACGGCTTTCCCGAAAGCCACGCGGCGAGCTTTGCCCACCTTGTCTACATCTCATCGTGGATCAAATGCCATTACCCGGCAGCCTTCTGCTGCGCGATCCTGAACTCGCAACCGATGGGGTTCTACGCCCCCGCGCAACTCGTCCGCGACGCGCGCGAGCACGGCGTCGAAGTTCGCCCGGTCGACGTCAACCTGTCCGATTGGGACTGCACGCTTGAGCCGACCGGAACACCCAACCAGCCCGCCGTCCGCCTCGGCCTCCGTCAGGTCGACGGCCTCGGCCAAGACGAAGCAAGCGCCCTCCTCGATGTCCGAGACAGGACCGGGCCGTTCACATCCGTCCACGATCTGTGGTTACGCGCCGGCATCAAGCGCGCCGCGATCGAACATCTGGCCGCCGCCGACACGTTCCGCTCGCTCGGCCAGGACCGGCGCCAGGCCCTCTGGGACGTCAAGGCGCTCGGCGCCGACCGCGCGCTGCCACTCTTTACGTGGGGCGGCGCACGCGAGGACGGCTGCGACAGTGCCGTCGCCCTGCCGGACATGCCGCTCAGCGAGCACGTCGTGAACGACTATCAGACGCTGCGACTGTCGCTGAAGGCGCACCCGGTCGCGTTCCTGCGCAGTCGCATGGAGCGGTCCCGTTTCACACCCTGCTCCGACCTCGACAGCCTGCCCGATGGCGCAGCGGTCACCGTCGCCGGTGTCGTGCTCGTGCGTCAGAGGCCCGGCTCGGCGAAGGGCGTCGTGTTCATGACGCTCGAGGATGAGACCGGCGTCTGCAACACCGTCGTCTGGCCGAACACGCTCGAGCGCTTCCGAAAGGTCGTCATGTCCGCGCGCCTGATCGTCGTCCGTGGGCGGATCCAGCGTCACGAGAACATCATCCACGTCGTCAGCCGAACGCTCGAGGACCGCAGCGACTGGCTCGCCGACCTGTCGGACTGGGGCGAACATATGGATATTCCGATTGCCAACGCCGACGAGGTGCTACGGCCGGATCCGGGATCGGCGCGAAACCGCGACGCGCCCAGATGGGCAGGTCACCCGCGGCACGAGCGCGTCATCCCGAAACAGACCGACAGAATTCTCCCGAGATCGCGCGACTTCCACTAAACTCAGTCCATTCTCCACGGCATCCGAAAAGACCTATGCGCCCTTTTCCACGCCATCGCCGAACCGGTCACGCAAGCGCGTCCTCCCTGCGCGCCCGCTGGCTTGCGGCAGCGCGCGACCTCGCGATCACGTTTGCCTTGCTCGCAGCTCAGCTCACCGCGGCGGAGGCCCAGCGCACGCGCTTCGAACCTGAAGGCGGGACCGGTCTGACGGTGAAGTCCAGTGGCGCGCGAACCGGCGCAACGGCGCAAAGGTTCATGGTCGCCGCCGCCAATCCACTCGCCGTTGACGCGGGCATCGCCGTCCTAAAGCGCGGGGGCTCCGCGGTCGATGCAGCCATCGCCGTCCAGCTGGTGCTGAACCTCGTCGAACCGCAATCATCGGGCATCGGCGGCGGCGCGTTTTTGCTCCACTGGGACGCGGCATCCAAGTCAGTCACCACCTACGATGGCCGCGAGACGGCGCCGGCGGCAGCAAAGCCCGACCGGTTCTTCAAGAACGGCAAACGTCTGCCCTTCAGGACCGCGGTTCACTCTGGCCTCAGCATCGGGACGCCAGGCCTCGTCAAACTTCTCAGTGCCGTCCACGAGAAGCACGGCAAGCTTGCCTGGGCGGACTTGTTTCAGCCGGCGATCACACTGGCGCGCGACGGATTTGAGATTTCACCGCGGCTCCACGGGCTCGTTTCCCGATACGGAGCCGCGGCGTTCGGGCCGCGGGCGCGGGCCTACTTTTTCGATGCGCGCGGCGCAGCCCACCCGGTCGGCTACCTGCGAACCAACCTCGATTTCGCAGCGACGTTGCAGGCGATCGCAGACGGCGGGCCCGACGCATTCTATACGGGGCCGATCGCGCGCGCGGTCATCGCGGCGGCGAAAGGCGCACCAAACGCCCGCGGCGATCTGACGATGGAGGATCTGGCAGGCTACCAGGTGCGCGAGCGTCCACCGGTTTGCGCGACGTACCGGGACTACAGCGTATGCGGAATGGGGCCGCCATCGTCCGGAGCGCTCACGGTCGCCCAAACGCTCGCGATGATCGAGCCGATGACGTCCGCTGCCGGACCGGGCTCGGCGATGTCACCGGCAGCGCTGCACGCCATTGCTGAGGCCTCCAAACGCGCATTCGCAGACCGGGGTCGATACATGGCCGATCCGGATTTTGTCGCCGTGCCGTCAAAGGGCCTGCTCGAGCCGGGATATGTTGCAACACGCCGTCAGACGATCGATCCGCGACGCGCAGCGATCGGGCGCGTCCAACACGGCACCCCATCCGGCGTGCGTGCGGAGAGCTTCGGCCGGGACCAGACCATCGAGAGCGTGGGCACCAGCCACATCTCGATTGTCGATGCCGACGGCAATGCGGTCTCGATGACAACGACGATTGAATCCGCGTTTGGCGCGCGGGTCTGGGCTGCAGGTTTCCTTCTCAACAACGAACTGACCGACTTCTCGTTTGCCGCGACGGACGCGGACGGCCGTCCGATCGCCAACGCTGTTGCGCCCGGCAAACGACCCCGCTCGTCCATGGCGCCGACGCTGGTGTTCGCGCCGGACGGCGAACTCTTCGCAGTCCTCGGCTCTCCCGGCGGCAGCCGTATCATCAACTACGTCACGCGGACGCTTGTGGCCCTGATCGACTGGGGCGCCGACCCGCAAGCGGCGGTCGACATGCCGAACTTCGGTAGCCGTGGCGGCCCGTTCGAGCTGGAACTCCAGCCGGTTCTGAACAGATCGCTGCTGTCATGGGACGGGCTTGCGCGTCTCTTCTCAAGGCCGCCTGCCGTCTGGCACGCAATCCGGATGCGCGGCTACGGCCATCGCATCAGGCCCGACCGAATGACATCGGGTTTGCACGTCATCGTCCGCAAGAACGGTCAACTGATCGGCGGCGCTGACCCGCGCCGCGAAGGTGTTGCCCGTGGCGAATAGGCGAGCCGACATATGGACAGCTCCGACGAGCGTGGCTCTGCGATCTGAGCTGCACCAGGACGTCGCGCAATGAGCCGGATCACCATCGCGGGCGCCGGGATCTTCGGTCTCTGGCAGGCGCTTTTCCTCGCGCGCGCCGGCCATGAGGTTCGCGTGGTCGAGACCTCGACCGAGCCCTTTGCAAACGCTGCGAGCCGTTACGCAGGCGCGATGATCGCGCCGGAGTGCGAGGCTGAAAGCGCACCGGACGTTGTCCGCGATCTCGGCCGCGACGCCCTTCTCCTCTGGAAGCAGACGTATCCGGGCCTCGTCGAGAACGGCACGCTGGTCCTCGCAGCGGCGCGCGACCAAAGCGAGCTCGACCGGTTTGCCGCCGCAACGCACGGCCACATCAATTGCGACGCCGGCCGGATTGCCGAGCTGGAGCCCGCGCTTGGCAGGCGGCATGCCCGCGCGCTCTACTTCGAGAGCGAAGCACACATGTCCGCCCCCGACGCTCTGCAGCACCTGTTTGCAGCCGCGCGGCAGGCCGGCGCACGGTTCTCGTTCGACACCGCCCATTGCGGGACCGTCGCCGCAAACGACGACTGCGACTGGCTGATCGATTGCCGGGGTCTTGGCGCCTCAGACGACGTATCGACCCTTCGCGGCGTGCGCGGTGAGCGTCTGCTCGTGGCGCTTCCCGATTTCCAACTGCAGCGCACAATCCGGTTCGTGCATCCACGCCAACCGCTGTACGTCGTGCCGTGGCCCTGCGCACGGTTCCTCATCGGCGCGACAGTGATCGAGAGCGATGATCCGAGCCCGATATCGGTCCGCTCGGCGCTCGAGTTGCTCGGCCTTGCCTATACGCTGCATCCGGCCTTCGGCGAGGCGCGCATCCTCGAGATGAGCGCGGGCGTCCGCCCCTGCTTGCCCGACAATGTTCCGCGCAT
>JBCBXS010000105.1:0-8114 GCA_039816475.1 Pseudomonadota bacterium
ATTGACGAAGCCGGCACATAAGAGAGAGGCCGCTGCAGAAAATGCATCGGCTTCGGTGACCGCCGCGTCAGCCGATGCCATTCAAGCTGCACTCAGCACCACGCGACCGAGCGCCGAGCGCGACGCCGAGCCGGTCGGGTTTCAACTGATCGCGGATGCAATCGGTGACGCGCTCACATCCGCCATGCGAACGGAGCTCGAAGCGTTCGCGGCGGCCGCCAACGCTCAGCGCGTCCTGCCGGGGCCGACCGGCGAGACAAACCGGTTGAGCTACCAGCCGCGCGGCACCATCGTTTGCGCGGGCCCAACCGCCGATGATGTCCGCGCACAGGCCGTCCGGGCCCTGCTCTCGGGCAATCGTGCGATTTGCTTCGCCCCCTCGGCTGACGCTGTGCTGGACCGCCTCGCAACCGAGACCGGCATGCTGCTCATGATCGAAGGTGCGATCACACCTGAAGCGCTCGAGGCGGTTTTCGCCGCGACCGATGTTGGCGCTGTTCTCTATTCTTCACCCGACGACACAGCCCGCGCACCCCGAAGCGCGATGGCGCGCCGCGATGGTCCGATCCTCCAACTCCACTGCGATGACCGGGATTTGATCGCCTATGTGACCGAGCGGCACCTTTGCGTCGACACAACTGCGGCCGGCGGCAACGCCGCGCTTCTCGCCGCAACCGATGCTCCCAAAACGCAAGCCGCATCCGAAAACGCTGCTGCCTGAGCACGCTCGACAAACCAGCAACAGCCGCTACTACACTGGCGCTTGCAACACAGTTGAACTCAGCCCGCCAATTTCGCGCCGAGCACTGCGCCGGCCCAAAGCCATAAAGATCATCATGAAGCGCAATCGTTACGCCAAGATCGTTGCCACGCTCGGGCCTGCAAGCTCCGACCCGAAGACCATTCGCGAGCTATTTCTCGCGGGCGTTGATGTGTTCCGTCTCAACTTCAGCCACGGCACTCAGGAGGACCACCGCGAGCGTCATCGCGTGATCCGCGAGCTGGAGGCGGAGTTTGCAAGACCCATCGGCATCCTGGCCGACATGCAGGGGCCGAAACTGCGCGTTGGCACATTCAGGGAAGGTGGCGCTGATCTCGAGATCGGCCAGACCTTCAAGCTGACGCAGGGTGACGTCACCGGCGACGCGTCAATCGTGCAGCTCGCGCATCCTGAAATCTTCGCGGCCGTCCAACCGGGTGAAGACTTGCTCGTGAACGACGGCCGCATCCGTTTGAAGGTCACCGCCAACGATGGCCAGACGATCGAGACGCGTGTCGCGGCCGGCGGCCGCATTTCCGATCGCAAGGGCGTTAACGTTCCAGGCACGATCCTGCCGATCGATATCCTGACGAAGAAAGATCTCGACGACATGGCCTACGCGCTCGACCTCGGCGTCGAGTGGATTGCGCTGTCGTTCGTCCAGAAGCCGTCCGACCTCGCCTACGCCCGAGACCTGATCAAAGGCCGCGCGAAGATCATGTCGAAGCTCGAGAAACCTTCGGCCATCGATAACCTCGGCGAGATCGTCGATCTATCGGATGCCGTTATGGTCGCGCGCGGAGACCTCGGCGTTGAGATGCCGCCCGAGATCGTCCCGAAGCTGCAGAAGCAGATCATCGCGGCGTGTCGGCGGAGCGGGAAACCCGTGATCGTGGCGACGCAGATGCTTGAATCTATGGTGCAGGAGCCGGTGCCGACGCGGGCTGAGGCTTCTGACGTCGCAACGGCGATCTACGGCGGCACGGACGCTGTGATGTTGTCTGCGGAATCCGCTGCCGGATCGTACCCGGTCGAAGCTGTCGCGGTGATGAACCGCATCATCAAGACGACGGAATCCGATCCCGACTACGAGAAGATCCTGCATGCATTCGTCCCGCCCGTTGAAGCCGACGACAGTGATGCGATCGCAACGGCCGCAGGCGAAGTCGCGGTCAACCGCGGCATCACGGCGATCTCGAGCTTCACCGAGACCGGCTCGACCGCGATGCGCGTCTCCCGCACGCGGACGATGGTGCCACTCCTCGGTCTGACGCCGAACGACCAGACCTCCCGCCAGCTTGCGCTCGCCTGGGGCGTGCACTGCGTGAAGACGCGCGACGATGTCGTCGGCTTTGTCGACATGGTTGGCAAATCGACGCGGATTGCGCGACGCGAAGGCCTCGCGAAAAACGGCGACCGCATCGTCATCACCGCAGGTGTGCCTTTTGGCGAGTCCGGCACAACCAACATCCTGCGAATTGCAGTTGTCGGGGAACACGACAAGTCGGGCCCCGAAACGGTTTGACCGTTGCGCGTCCCGAGTGATTTGCTGACGCGACGGCACAAACGCTGACTTGCAGCGTTGCCAACCGGAGCGACGGCAGCTCGTAATCCTGGGAGGCGCATCGTGAGGGAGATGCCGCATGTTCGGTTTGGTTTTGTCGCACTCAGCCTCAGCGCGCTGATCGCCGCGACACCCGGACATGCGCGAGATCTCTCAGGCCCTCTCGCGACACCTGAGACAGCCAATCGCCTCGAACAGAAACTTCAGCGCATCATCACGGCCGGCGCGCCTGCTGCGATCGCGTTTATCCGCGACGGCACCCGCCGCTGGATTGCAGCGAAGGGCGTGGCGGACATCAAGACCCGTCGGCTTGCGAAGGTCACTGATGCGTGGCGGATCGCGAGCGTCACGAAACTCGTCAGCGCTCACTTCGGCAGCCGATTGCAGGCCGAAGGGCTGCTCGATCTTAACGCACCGCTCAGCCGCATCAGTCCGCATCTGCCGAACGCGCTCGGCCAAGTGACGGTCGCGCAGCTCCTCAATCACACAAGCCGCCTGGCGGAATACCTCGACCATCGCGTGCTCGGCGTCACGGCGCGCGGCATGGCGGCAAGTGCCCGACGCCGGCCGGATATCGACGCGCTTGTGACCCGCGCACTGCGCAGCCCGCGCGTTGACGACCCGATGGCCGAGCATCAATACGCCAATACGAATTACGCGCTATTCGAGCACATCATCGAGCAGGCGAGCGGCCAATCGTTCGAAGCGCTCATGACATCCCGGATCATCGAGCCGCTCCAATTGACCCACACGGGGCTTACCGATCGCGAGGGCCGTATTCCGGTGCCGCATCTGCGGACCTATATCCGCGATGACACGCGCGTTGGCGGTCCGTTCTCCTCGCGCAACCGCCTCCTCGATGTGACCGAGCATCCCTACTTTCGAGGCGCCGACGGTGGGCTCTATGCCTCGGCCGGCGACCTCGCCAAGCTGATGGATGCGATCTGGGATGCCGAGCGCGCCGGAAAGCGACCGCTCGGGCAACTCACCGAGCGGCTCTATTCGGACCACGACGGGTTCTACCGTTACGGTCTTGGCGTGATGGCTGTTCTGCTGTCGTGCGGGAAGACGATCTACGGTCATGAAGGCCAAGACCTCGGTGGCTCGACGGTGGCGTTCGCAAACCGCGAAAACACGCGGCAGCTCGTGCTCGGCGTCAATCTCTCGACCGACAACAACGCGGCGCTGACGCGGGCAATCGAGTCGTTTCGCGAGACGGTCTTTTGCAGCTAACCGGTTGCCGACGCATCTGAGCGGGCGCGGCTTACCAGACCCCGGCGCGCAGGCCGTTGGCGACGTAGGTGCCAAGCCTCGGCGGCAGGTGGTTCGCTGACGGCAACGCAGTTGGCGCCTTGCGAGGCGTGAGTTTGCCACGAAGCGCTTGCTCAGCGGCGCCGACCAGAAGCGGCAGGCCGTACGCCATCTGCACCCACTGAAACGTTGCAAGCGTATCGCGACGCCGATGCAGCGGCACGCGCGCCTGCGCCAGCACATCGCCCGTATCGACGCCACGATCGATCAGATGGACCGTCACACCGGCATGAGCGGCATCGCCATAGGCGAGCGCCCAGTATCCCGGATGCTGCCCGCGATACATCGGCGTCAGGCCCGCGTGATAATTGATGAAGGGCGCCTCGATCGCACCGAGCAGAGCGGTGCCAAGCAACCGCGTGCCGTAGACGACAACACACTCCGGATCGATCTCGCGTAGCGCTGAAACACACGCATCGCTGTTGACCGAGGCGACATCGCGCACGTCGGACGCGCGCTCCGCCACGCTCAGCCAGTCGGCGTCGAAGTCGTGAATTCGGCAGATCTCGTCGATGCGGCGGCGATGCCCACGACGCCTGGCCCGGACGAGAAGTCCGGCGGCTGCCTGGCTCAGCGCAGCCGTTGTTCCGATCAACCGACGCCGACGCTTCAACACGTCAGACTTCGGCTCCGGAGCTTCGCGGAGAATCACCGCTTCCGGAAACTTTGACAGAAACGTGTTCGCAACAATCGCGGCCAGCGGCGTTTCGGCGAGCAGCAGCACAAGCCGTCCGGTGCGTTCGGTCCTCTGCATCACGACGCTCTTTTCCCCAAACCCGTGACATTCGTGCCGGGCACCGACTTCGCGAAACGGCGCCCGCGGACGAAGCCTATGGCGCGGGTGCTTATCGATGCTTGCAGGTGAAATGCAGGTTCAGGGCCACGGGCCGACGGCGGCGCGTTGGGACGAAACACACGTAATCGTTGAGCTCAGGTTCTACTCAGGCCGATGCGAATCGAAGATGCAGTCGCGGTGCTGCTTCGCGAAAGGGTTCGTTAACCATCGTGTCCGAAGTTGGTCATAGACGCTTAACCAAATGGGCGTTGATCGCGCCGGTATGCCCGGCCTCCAAAGGAGTTTTCGGAATGGTTCAAAGTCGGATCGGACTGACAGCAGCGGCGTGCGGCCTGGCGGCTCTCGTCACGTTGGCCCCGACGGATGCGTATGCACAGTTCTCGTTTGGCGGCAGCGCTTCGCTGTACGATTCTGGTGTCGTCGGCTTCCCGAAGAAATACAGTCGCGGCCAGATTATCGTGAGCTTCGGTGATCGGCGGCTCTACTACGTGACGCAGCGTGGACGCGCGCTCAGCTATCCGATCGCAGTGCCTCGGCCGCAAAGCCGCTGGTCGGGGGTTCTTCGCGTCAGCCAGAAGCGGGTCAACCCGACGTGGACGCCGACGGCGAGCATGCGCCGCGAAAACCCGAAGTTGCCGGCCACCGTGCCTGGCGGCTCAAAGTACAATCCGCTCGGCTCGCGCGCGCTCTATCTCGGCTCGACGCTCTATCGCATCCACGGGACAGACGCGCCGTGGACCATCGGGCGGAACGTCTCGAAGGGCTGCGTGCGCATGCATAACGCGCACGTCGAAGACCTCTACCGACGCGTTGGCGTTGGCACGCGCGTGGTTGCGACCTGGAAAAAGTTCCGGACAACCGGTGCAGTCCAGACCGCCTACTCCGGCTCGTCATCGGGCGGGCGCCGTGGGCGTTGGCTCGACAGCGTCTGGAACTGACGCAAGAGCGCCAGGCGCGAGACTGCATCGTGCAGCAATAACCGGATCGACGGACGGCCGCTCACCCATGGGCGGCCGTTTTCATTTGTCGCCGGCGGTCTCGTCGGCGTCAAAAACCGGATCAACCGGAATCTGCAGCCCGTTCGCGAGATGGTTCGTCCGCGCAGCCGTGCTCACGATGCGAAGCAGATCGGCATATTCGGCGTCCGACATGCCCTTCGCCTTCGCAGCCGCCGTATGTGAGTGCACGCAGTAACTGCACGCGTTTGCGATCGAGACGGCGACGTAAATCATCTCCTTCGTCTTCGCATCCAGCGCCGACGGCTTGACCATCACGTCTTTCACGTCCCGCCATGTCGTCTCGAGCAGGTCGGGATCAAACGTCAGGTAGTGCCAGAAGTTGTTGATGAACGCGCTGTTCCGCGTCTCGCGGATGTCGTCGAAGACGGCGCGGACGCGCGGGTCGGTCTCAGCGCTCTCTTTCGGTGGGGTCGTTGCCATTGGGCGTTTCCTCGAACGGGTTGAGGGCGCTGCCGTCGCGAGGGCTCAGCGCACCCTGTCGGTCAAGGCTAACGCAGCGAACGCGGCGCGTCAGGCGTCCCGTCTGAACCATGGAATGACGACGACAACGCTCGCATTGTCCTGGCGCTCGACGTTTGCGTTCTCGACGCTGCGGAGCAGCGCTTCGGCGACGGCCTTCGCGCCATCGGCACGATAGCCCACTGCAACCCGCATGATCTCGTCGTCGGCCAGCGTTTCGATCCCGTCGCTGGCACAGATGACGATATCGTCCGGCGCAAGTTCCAGCGGGCGCGCGCTCTGGTCGACCAGATCGAGCGTCTCGCCGGTGATCGCAGCCCGCAGCATATGACGTCGCGGATCGCGTCGCGCGGCCTCCCGGGTCAGTTCGCCGGCGCGCGCCATGTCGTCAAGGACCGGCGCAAGCGAGTGGTCAGCGTTGACGCGCGCAATCTCGCGATTGCGGATCAGGAACATCGGGCTGTCGCCGATGCTGATCCATGAGAGACCTGAGGGTGAGAACAGCGCGCCGATGAGCGTTGCGCCCATGCCGTCGCAGTTCGGATGCGCTTTGACGTAATCGGCGACATCGCGATTGGCGGCGGCCAGCGCGTCGGACGACGACGCCTGCCAGGTTTCGGCGTCGTCAGAACCGGCCGGCGCGTCGCACAGCTTGTCGCCGGCCACTTCGGTAAAGACCCGGCTCGTAATTTCAGCTGCGACTTCGCCGGCGGCATGTCCGCCCATGCCGTCAGCCAGCGCCACGAGCACGCGCGTGAACGGGCCGTCGCCTGCGATCGGAGACACGGCCCCATCGGACGTCAGTTCAGAAACGCGAAACTCATCCTCCTGCGCTTCTCGGGCTCCAAGGATCGCGCCGTGGCCGACATCGAAGCCCGCTGGTGTCACGATTTAATCTCGCCGAGATCGCCCCAATCGAAGTCCGCGCCGCAGAACGGGACGAACACGAGCTGCGTCCGGCCCATCGTGATGAGGTCCATCGCCTTCAGCTTCTGCGGCTGCGCCGGACGGCTCTCGTTAACCGCGACCACGTTTGTCTTGGCGAGGTTCGGCACGAACAGGAACGAACGGTCGGCGCTGTCATAACGGATGAAAGCCTGTTCGGTCTGCGAGACGCTCTCGTCGCCGAAGTCGATGGCGATACGGTTGCTCTCGCTCCGTCCGACAGCGTTGTTGCCTTCAAAGATCGGGCGGTAGGAACCGAGGCCCGGACCGCCAATGATGACGAGCCAGCCGACCACGGGGTCCTGTTCAAAGTCGCCGCGCTGAAGTTTTGGCTTGCCGCGGACGATCTGGGTTCTGGGCGCGGTGTCCGTGTCGGCGATGGCCGCCGCCACCGGCTCCGTGCGCGTTTTACGAACAGCGGATGACTTGAGCTTCCGTGTTTCGCCGGCCTCGAGGGTAAGGTCCGCGACCGCGGTCTGGTCTCCGCGGGCTGCCGCGACGGCAGCCGTCGCCGGCTGTGCTGTTTTCACGGATGAGCCCGCAGCGGCCGACGCCGGAATGGTCGGCGGGACGGCTTGCGGCAGCGCGTCCGTGACGTCCTTCATGGCGGCAACATGCGCCTCATCGATCGCCGCGTTCGGTTCGCGCGTCAGCTGCGCAGGTGCGTCTGTCTTCAACCGGCGGCTCTCTTCGCCGCTTGCCGCCGCCAACGCATCGCGAAGGGACCCTAGGAGCGAACCTCCGCGTCCGCCGTTTTGCTTTGCTGTGATACCCGCCACTTTGAATCTCCCCGAACAACAACCGGCGCATCCGTCTGCGCAGGTGTTGCGGCCTGCACGGGCAATTGGTCCAATCCGTGGCAAGTGTCGCCGACTTCCAGCAGAACTGAGCCTATACGCACAGTTTGCCCTGCGGTGAGCGCACCTTCGTTGCAGAGTTCCCCGTCGATGTAGACGGCGACGCTTCCGGCATCAGCAAGACGCACGAGCTTGGCGCTGCCATCGGTGTCGGTCGTTGCGATAGCGTGCAACGCCGCGATGCCGGGACCTTTGATGACGAGATCACAGTCGTCGCCGGAGCCAATACGGACGGCGCCGCGACTGACACAGGCGCGCCGAACGGGCGTTGATGCGTTGTTCAGCGGCTCGTCTCCGGCGCGAACCGTCAGCCATGTCTCGTCGGACACCGGAAAGCTCGACTGCGGTTCCGGCGTACGCCGCTCCGTCAGCACAAACCGCGAGAGGCTCGCGCGCTCAGGCC
>JBCBXS010000106.1:0-8059 GCA_039816475.1 Pseudomonadota bacterium
GTACGGTGTCGATTGCCGGTGAGACCACTTCGGGACTGTCGGCTGAGAAGCTCGCCGATCTTCGCCGCAGGCACGTCGGCTTCATCTTCCAGTCCTACAATCTGTTCCCCACGCTAAACGCACTTGAGAATGTGCGCCTCGCGCTCGATGTCCGCGGTGGCTCGAAGGGCGAGACGCTGCAGCAGGCCGAAATGGCTCTGCGCGAAGTGGGCCTCGGGCATCGCCTCCGAAACTTCCCCGGTAACCTTTCGGGCGGGGAGCAGCAGCGCGTTGCCGTCGCCCGGGCGATTGCAACGCAACCCTCGCTTATTCTCGCAGATGAGCCGACCGCGGCCCTTGATAGCGAGAACGGTCACGCCGTCATGGCGTTGATGGCCGAGATCGCCAAGAACGAAAGCCGCGCCGTTCTGGCCGTCACGCACGATCCGCGAACGCATGCGTATGCCGACCGTGTTGTACGGATCGAAGACGGCCGCATCATTGGTGACGAGCGCCGCGCGAAGGCGGAAGGCAACGTTGCCCAATACGACCGCTCAAGAAAACGGAAGAGCCATGCCTAGGATCGATTCGACGCTGACGACGCTGGCCGTCGCAGGGGTGATTGCAGGCAGCATCGTCTACACCGTGCAGTACCTGAACAACTCGCCCGGTGGTCTCTCTGCGCTAGGCCTGACCAACGTCAGCAGCGCGAACGCCGCCGAGACGACAACGGGCGGCGCGACCGACGGCACGGCCGCTCAGCCGGCGCTGCAGTCGCAGTGGGCTGCGACCGCCGCTGGCCGCGTCGAGCCAGAAGGCGGCGTCATTCGCATTTCGCCTGAACGCGCCGGCGTCGTCACGGATGTCCTCGTCGAGGTCGGTGATCGCGTGAAGAAGGGCGATCTGCTTTTCAAGCTGAAGGACGATGAAGTCGCCGCGCGCTGGGCTGCGGCCCGGACGGAGATTGATGTCCGCAAGCGCGAGCGCTCAGAAGATATCGTTGACGACGAGAAGCTGAAGAAGGCCGCCGAGCCCCGCACGAAAGCCGAAGACGCGTTGGGCGATGCCGAACTCGCGACCTACACGGCGCAGCGGAAGCTCGACGACGCCTATATCGCGTGGCGGCAGGACGGCGGCCCGGCGGCCAACGTCGAGACGGCGCGGAAGGCACTCGAAGACGCGCGAAAGACCGAGGCTGAGAAGCGGGCGGCGCTCGAGACCGAGAAGGCGAAGGAGGGCACACCTCTGCCAACGCGTCTCGAAGGTGGCCTGGAGGCCGCGCGCGATGATCTTGCCGTCCTCGAAGTCAATATGCAGCGGACGCGCGTTCGTGCGCCGCGGGACGGCACGATCCTGGATGTCAGTGCGCGTGTCGGCGAGACGATTACGCCATCGCCTCAGGCGCCGGCCGTCGAACTCGGCAATCTCGAAACGCTCATCATCCGCTCGGAGCTTGAAGAGCGCGACCTGACCGCCGTCGAGAAGGGCCAGAAGGTGATCGTCCGCTCGAATGCGTTCCCGGGCCGTGACTTCGAAGGCCAGGTTCGGCTCGTCGCGCCGTCTTTGTCAGCGCCGAAGCTCAGCGGACGCGGGCCACGCGCGGCATCGGACGTCGATGTGGTTGAAGTCGAGATCGCGCTCGAAGGCCAGCCGCCGTTGATCCCGGGTATGCGCGTCGACGTGTTCTTCAAGCCGACGACGACGGCAGAGGCGTCCGGCTCATCCGGCCAGCCAGCGAAGCCGACGAACTGATGACGGTTTGAGGTGCGCTGGCAAACCCAGCCTCCCCTATTCGAATAATAAACGCCCGCCGAGCTCATCCCCGGCGGGCGTTGTCGTCTCTAGCCCGATTAACCCCTCGCGCGTTGTGGAGCCGTTAGGCCGCCGCACTCCGCGCCGTCATGTCGATGTGGTTTGCGAGGCCTTCTTCGATGCCAAGACGGTTTGCAAGCTCGCGCAGGAACGACTGCTCCTCGGCGGTGTCGGGATCGATCGCGACGCGCGCTGCAGTATAGGTGCGGAGCGCGTCTTCCTGCGAGGTCACGCCGGCTGCTATGTCGTTGATGCTCGCCGGCGCATTCAGTTCGCGCGCGAGGAACTCTTCCGCTTCACGATCGAGCCCGGTGTCGGCGAGGCTGCCGACGATGCGCTGCTGCTCGTCAGGATCCATATGCCCGTCAGCCGTCGCCGCCGCGATCATCGCCCGGACATACCGCGCCGCCTGTTCATTCGAGACCTGCTCGGCTTCGAAGCCCGAGCCTTCGGGTGCTGCTTCAGGCTCAACCGAACCATCGTTGATGAGCGGCTTGCCGTCCTGGTAGTTTTGGTAGGCTTTATAGGCGAGGCCACCGATGAGGGCGACGGCGCCGAGCTTGACCGCTGAGCCTGCAAGCGATCGACCCGTCTGCGTGCCGAGCACAAGTGCGCCGAGGCCACCGAGCGCGGCACCCGCACCGAGCTGGTTGTTTGCGATCAGCTCCTTGAGCTGCGCCATCAGATCGCCACCGGATTGTCCGCCGGTGACGCCTTCGAGCGCCTTGTCGAGGCCGGTCGACTGTCCGATTTGGCCGGCGCCGTCGCGGACGCCATCGGTTGCCTGGCCGAGCACGTTTGAGAGCGTATCGAGGATCGAGCCGCCGGCTTGGCCGCCCTGACCTGCCTCACCACTCTGGCCCTGAAGTTGGCTGAGAAGTCCGCCTAGTCCGCCGGACTGTTCGGAACCGCCGCCATCGCTGCCACTGGAACCGACGCCGAACTGCTGCGCGAGGGCGTCGAGGTCGAGGCCACCGCCGGCGCCTTGCTCGCCACCACCCTGGCCGCCGGTGAGCTGACCGAGCAGCGCGCCAAGACCTTCCTGGTTCTGCGGATCGGCTGACCCGCCCGCATCCTGCTTCGGTGCTGCGCCGCGCATCAGCGCATCAAGCATTCCCTTCGCGTCGAACATGCAAACGCTCCCATCATTGTCGAAGCGCCCGCCGAGGGGGCCGGCAGGCTCGTCTAAACCTAGCCGGTCACATGGGAATGCGAAATCAATCCGTAGACGGCCGGCCCGGTCGTCCGGTGCAGGACTGACGAGAGACCCCTGTTGGGTCAGCCGTGTGTAAAGGCGGTCGGAACTGGCGAAAGGCCGGGAACAGCCGGGCCGGTCCCGTCCGTTTGTGGCCGGCGTATCGGCGCACGCTTGCCCCGACGTCCGCGTCGTTTGGCCGCCCGCCGTTCGCGGTAGCGCGCTTTCATCGGATCGGCCAGCCAGCCCGACAGCCCGATGAAGAAGAAGAAATAGGCGTGCATCACGTTCCAGAAGTGAACCGTGCAGGCGATCAGCGTCAGTGCCAGGAAGCTGAAGAGCCACGCCTTCATCGCGTTCATTGCCGCCGGGTCGCGCTGCCGGGGCACGTAGTAGGCCATCGCCCGGACCTGCAAACCGATCGCGATCACAAGCATGAAGAAGGATGGCAGGCCGGTGCGCGCGGCGACGACGAGCCAATAGGCATCGATGCTGTCGGAGTGCATCCACCAGGGGCGCGTCCAGTCGCCCTGTCCGATGCCCATCCAGGGGTTCTCCCAGACGTTGTTGAGGCCGTGTTCCCAAATGATGGTGCGGTAGTAGCCGGTCCAGGAATCGAGCGTCAGGCTCGTCGCGATAATCATGATCGGCGTGCGGTTCGCGACGGCGGAGATGACCACGTAGCCGACGACGACAGCGCTGATGGTCAGCAACACGCGTGCCTGCAGTCCACGGGTTACGCGATCCCAGACTGCGAGTGCGCCCTGAATGAGTGCGCAGAGGATCGGCGCCGACGACAACGCCGAAAGTGTCGTCAGCCCAACGAACATGCATTGGACGATACGTCGATGAAGACGGTGCCCGCTGAACCAGATGAGCCCGATCGTTGCCGCTGCGAATGTGCCGAGGTGGATCGGGTGATCGAACGTGCCGTAAGCGCGTGTCAGGCCAAGCCGCGTCTCGAGTTCCCGAAGATGCTCGTAGCCGGTGAGCTTCTGGAGATAGTCGTGCGTGAAGTGTTTGCCGAAGAGCGTCTCCGGCAGCGAAAAGCACAACGCGATGATGGCTGCGATCACCAAGAGATCGAGCGCGACACGGAAGTCCTGAAGGTCGCGGATGTAGGCGCGCGCGATGACGTAGCCGCCGAAGCTTTCCAGCGCGAGAGACCCGCCGAAGACGAGCCCTTCGATCTCTTCGCCGTGCGCGTGATAGACGAGCATCGACCACGCCGCGTAGAGAAACATCAGGATGTCGAAGCTGCGGACGCGCGTCTCCGGTGAGCCGAGAAGTTTGAACGTCGCGATCGGCGCGAAGATGAGGAGCGCGATGCGATGCGGCGGCAAGCGGAACTCACTGACGGTCAACGAGAGTTCGACCGGGCACAGAAAGCTCGCGACGATCGCGATAAGCGGAAACGGCGCGCGTTTGAGTGTCCTGATCATTTGCGGGCCCGATCCGAGCGCCCGGTTCGCGACCGGTCGCGGCGAGGTCTCAGTGCGCGTTGCGGCCGAGCGCAACGGCCCAGATGGTCTGAAGAATGATCTTCAGGTCGAGCAGCACAGACCAGTTTGCGATGTACTCAAGGTCGCGTTCGACGCGAGCGACGAGATCGTCATCGGCCGAGATCTGTCCGCGGGCCCCTGAGATCTGCGCAAGGCCGGTGATGCCGGGCTTCACCTGCGCGCGGTTCACGTAGCGGCTTAGGATATCCGACCAGGCATCGTCGTGGACGACAGCGTGCGGGCGCGGGCCGACGAGCGACATCTCGCCGGTAAGCACGTTCCAGAGCTGGGGCAGTTCATCGAGGCTGGTGCGGCGGAGGAAGCGGCCGACACGCGTCACGCGGTCGTCTTCTGGTGTCGCTTGGACGACCGTTTCATCGTCTTCGAGCACGTGCATCGTCCGGAATTTCAGAACGTCGAACACGCTCAGGTTCAACCCGCGGCGACGTTGCTTGAAGAGGACCGGCCCGTTGCTGTCGAATTTGATCGCAGCTGCAATTGCAAGAAAGACAGGTGCAAGGACGACAAGGAAGAAGCTTGCGAGCACGATGTCTTCAGCGCGCTTCAGGATCGGGCGCCAGTCGGCATGCGGATTAGCTTTGACATCGAGAAGACCAAGCGGGCCGAGGGACGAGACCTTGTGGCTCGCCTGCGGATCGACGAGGTCTGATGCCATATGCGTGACAACATGCAGGCTGACGGGAAGCTGCTCGAGCCGCCGCGCGATCTGGGCCACACGGCGATCGGCCGACTGTGGAAGCGCGATGATCACCTGATCGATCTCGCCTTTGCGGCCTGCGCTGATCAGGTCGTCGATGGAACCGCGAACCGTGAGGCCTTCGTCGTTGACCCGGCCGGCAGCCGCACGGTCATCGTAGACGCCGACAAAGTTGAGCCCGTCCGGGCCGTCCTGCAGGAAGTCTGAAACCCTGCGCGCGATGACCCCCGCGCCGTACACACTGATGCGTGTGTCGAAGCGGCCGTCGATGGCGAAGCTCCGCAGCACCTGATGCGCGACCATGCGATTGGCGAGGATCAGGACGAAGCTCATCGCAAGCCACGTCAGATACCAGACGAGCATCGGCACGCCGTAGGCATCAAACGGCAGTCCGAGCCCAAGGCTTGCTGTGAACGCGATGATCATCGCGAGCGCAATACGCGGCGGCTCGATCGGGATGCGGTGAATGCGACGTGGATCGTAGAACTGCCAGGCACGCAAACAGAAGTTTACGATCAAGGCCGCGATCAATCCAGTTTGCGCGATCTCAAGCGGTTTGATCGGAAGCTCGCCGTAGTGGGCGAAGATGAACGCGGGCAGGGCGGCGCCAATGGCGACCATCAGGCAGTCGAGTGCTGCCACGAGATCGATCGCGACCTGACGCGACCAGGCCGGCCTTAACGCCGACGACGCAGGTGTCGCCGTTGCGAACCCATCGGAAGTCGCTTGCACGCCCATACGCTAAAAACCCTGAAAGCCACCCCATCCCCAACGGACCGGATTTTATGCGGATGCGATTAAATTACCTTTGCCGCCGTTACTCTGAAGCGCCGAGGACTTGGTGAGAAAGCGTTAGGATTTGCCGGGTCGAGAGCGTCTGCGAGCAAGGGTTTGCGGCAGGCGCAACTGCCCTCAATCGCTAGGCGACTTCGCGATCTTTCGCTTTCGGCGCGGACTTTCCGTCGAGCCCGATCCCCGCGAGATATTCGCTTTTCTCGACGCGGCTCATGATGATGCCGAGCACCTTGCCCTCGTTCGGGCCGAAGGTGCGCAGCGCCTGCTTTACGAAGAGGCGTGCCGTCTGGCGCCAGCGCACAACCATCAGGATCGCGTCTGCGAAATCTGAAAGGATGCGCGTGTCGGCGACCGGCAGGACCGGCGGCGCATCGATGATGATCACATCAAAGTGGTTACGCAGTGTCGCAATCAGATCTGCGGTGACGCGCGCACTTAACAGTTCTGTTGGTGAGGCCTCTGGCGGACGGCCCGAGAAGGCACCCAACACATGCAGGGACGTCCCACCATCGCGCAGGATTGCATCTGACGGCGTGGCCGTGCCGGAGACGATATCGACGAGGCCAGGCCGTTGCGCGATGCCGAGTACATTCGAGAGCCGCCCGTAGCGGAGGTCGCCATCGATCAGCAGCGTCCGCTGGCCAGAAATCGCATATTGCGTGGCAAGGTTTGACGCGAGCGTTGTTCGGCCTTCGCCGGCAAGCGAGGAGGCCAACAGCAGGACGCCGCCGGGCATCCGTGCCTGGACTGCGTGCTGCACCGAGCGGACCGCTTCTGAGTAGAGACTTCGCGGTTCGGCAAGGATCCAGCGCGCCGCGCGCAATGGATCGGCCTCGCCGGCATCGCCAAGGTCAGGCAGGGAGCCGACCTGCTGCACGGCAAGCTGCTTTTCCGTTTCTTCCGCGCCGTCAAAGCCCGGCCGCAGGACTTCGAACAGGAACGCGCCGCCGAACGCAAAGGCAAAGCCGCCGATGATCGCGAGAATGACGAACTGTTTCCGCTTCGGCCCCGAAGGTGTCAGCGGAACACTCGCGCGCTGTACAATGCGGGAATCCGGGAACTGCAGACCGAGTGTCTGGCGGGTCTGTTTGCGGCGGGCGAGCAGATCCTCGTAGAGCTTCTTCGAGGTCTCCACGTCGCGGTTCAGCTCTTCAAGACGCCACGTCTTGCCCTTGGTTGCCGCGATCCGATCCTTGATGATCTGCAGCTCCATCTCGAGCTGGCTCTTGCGGAAGTTTGCGACCTGGACCTCGTTGCCGAGGTTTTTGACGATCGCTGAGACCTCATCGTTTATCGCAGCCGTTGCCTTCGCGACATCGGCGTTGGCCTGCTTGATCGAGGGATGACGCGGGCCGTAACGCGTTTGAAGCTCGGCCTGCTTGCGTACGGCGCGGGCAAGCTCTTCGCGGAACGCCCTCACAGTTTCGCTCTTGAGGACGTCCTGGACGGTTTCGGCATTGTTGCCGTTCTTGAGCATCGCGCGGAGCTGGTGGTAGCGCGCGCTCGTTTCCGAGGCGACGGATGTTGCCTTGACCATCGCTTCCATATGGCGCGCGAGTTGCGCGTCGAGGATTAGGCGTCCGTTTTCGTCAAAGAGATCGTTCTCGGCTTTGAACTTTTCAGCGCGCTGTTCGGCGCCGCTGAGCTTCTTGCGAAGGTCGGTAATTTTCTCATCGAGCAGTTTGGTCGCGAGTTTGTTGGCACCGGTCTTCGCGTCGATCTGGTCTTCCAGATAGGTCTCGACGAGCGTGTTCGCGATCAGTGCTGCTTTCTCCGGCGTGAACGAAGTGAACGTCACCTCGATCAGAAGCGAGTTTCTGATCCGACCTGCTTCGAGCTTCTCGAGAAATGTCTGAAGGACGCGGTCGCGCTGCAGCGTGCGAACTCCGCCGGAGGTTGAGTTCAGGTAATCGCTGACCGTTCGATCGTGCGCGCTGGGGGTTTGACCTGCAGGCTTTGCCGATTGAGCCGCGCGAGTCGCCGGCTCGGCGTTGGCCGCCTCCGCGGGCTTAGCCCCAAACATCCGGTAGATGAAGGCAAAGCGGGATTCCTGCGGCG
>JBCBXS010000107.1:0-8055 GCA_039816475.1 Pseudomonadota bacterium
CTCAGCCCTCCTGTCAGGCGGACGTCCCCGTGAGGCGCAGGCCTGGATCGGACGCGGGCGCGATGCCGGCGCCGGGAGCCGCACCCTCTCGCACTGGGGGCCGCTGGCGGCTATCGCAGACCCCGAGATCGGCCCTGCGCGCGGGTCGAGTGCACTTGCCGCGCTTAGCCCGCTGGTCGCCCAGGGCGCGTTCTCACCGGCAGCACTGCATCGCCTCGCAACCGTGCTTGATGCGCTGAACTACAACGTGCCGATCGACATCTGGGATGCCGCCAACCGCACGCGGCAGCCAACCGGCGGCTTTCTGCCTCCGACCGGGACGCTGCAGTCGCTCGCAGCCGCTTCCAAGGCGAACCGTTCCGGCGAAACGCTGCTGCTTGTGATGGCGGCTCTCGGCAAGGACGGGCCGGCGTCGGCAAACCTGCTCGGCCTCGGCGACAGCCTGCGCGCACTTTTGCGGATCCGGCGGACGGATCTGGCACGGCAACTGGCCGTTGAAGCGCTGTTGCCGATCTGGCCGCGACGCGCGGTCTTCTGATGGCCGCCGCCGACGTTATTCCGCTGCCGACGGAAGCCGCTCTGATCGCCGCTTTCCTCGAAGCCCGCGCGGCAGAACGCGGCGCGGCTGAGAACACGCTTGCCGCCTACACCCGCGATCTCGACCGGGCCGCAGCTTTCCTCCGCGCAGGCAATCAAACGCTCAAGACTGCCGGTCGCGCCGACATCCGCGCGTATCTGGCCGAGATGGGCGCAGACGATCTGGCCCCGGCAACACGTGCGCGGCATCTCTCGACGCTTCGCCAGTTCTACGGCTTCCTCGTCGACGAGGGGCACCGCGACGACAACCCGACCGAGGGTGCAGCGCCGCCGAAATCCGACAAGCGCCTGCCGAAGATCCTGAGCGTCGCCGAAGTCGATGCGCTGATCGAAACGGCAAAGGCGCTCGCCGATGCCGCGACCGGTCGCGACCGTCTGCCGGCGCTTCGCATCTACTGCCTGATCGAACTTTTGTACGCGACGGGTCTGCGCGCCAGCGAACTCGTCACGCTCGAGCATCGCGTGCTCGCCGGCGACCGCCGGACCTTTCAGATCAAGGGAAAAGGTGGCCGCGAGCGACTTGTCCCGCTCAGCCAGCCGGCGCGGGCCGCGCTTGATGCATACCTCGCAGCCCACCGGACGGGTTCCGGCGGAGCGGGGCGGCTTACGCAGTCGAAATATCTGTTTCCCGCCCGCAGCGCAGACGGTCATCTGACCCGGCAGGCGATGGCCCGTGATCTCAAATCCGTCGCCGAAGCGGCAGGCCTCGATCCGGCACGGGTCAGCCCGCATGTGCTGCGCCATGCCTTTGCAAGCCACCTGCTCGACCGCGGCGCCGATCTCCGCGCCGTCCAGCAGTTGCTTGGCCACGCCGACATCTCGACGACGCAGATTTACACGCACGTGCTGGAGGAGCGTCTCCGCGCGCTCGTCTTCGACCATCACCCATTGGGAGAGGCCGCGGCGGCCGGGCAACCCGACCACTGAGCACCCAGAGCCACGGCTCTTCAGCCTTAACGGCTTGGCTGCCCTGCGCTTGACTTCCGGGGCTCCGCGGGCCTTTCACTGCGGCTCATCCGCCCGTATATCGACTTCTTGAACGCCCACCGGACCCGAGGCCGCGTTGGAACGACAGTCCATCAAGACGTATCTCGATTTCGAAAAATCGATCGCCGAACTGGAAAGTAAGGTCGCCGAGCTGAATGCGCTCAGCACCAACGATCCGTCGGTCGAGATTGATGACGAGGTCGCGCAACTCGAGCAGAAAGCCGCCGAAGCGCTTCTCGCCACCTACGCGAACTTGACGCCATGGCAGAAGACACAGGTCGCCCGGCATCCGGACCGCCCGCACACCATCGACTTCATTGCGGGCCTGACCGTCGACTTCACCGCCCTCGCCGGCGACCGCTACTTCGCTGAAGACGCAGCCGTCATCGGCGGGCCAGCGTTCTTCCGCGGTCAGCGCGTGATGGTGATCGGCAACGAGAAGGGCTCAGACACCGAAGCACGACTGAAGCACAACTTCGGAATGGCCCGGCCCGAGGGTTATCGCAAAGCGGTCCGGCTGATGGACATGGCCGAGCGGTTCGATATGCCGGTGGTCACGTTCGTCGATACGGCCGGCGCGTATCCTGGGGTTGGCGCTGAAGAGCGGGGCCAGGCTGAAGCAATTGCGCGTTCGACGGACCGGAGCCTCAGCCTCGCAGTCCCGATGATCACGGTCGTCGTCGGCGAAGGTGGCTCAGGCGGTGCTGTCGCAATCGCAAGCGCCAATCGCGTCCTGATGCTGGAGCACGCGATCTACACGGTCGCATCGCCAGAAGCCGCGGCTTCAATCCTCTGGCGTGATGCCTCACGCGCCATCGACGCCGCGACGGGCATGAAGATCACCGCTCAAGATCTCAAGGCGCTTGGCGTGATCGATAACGTGATCAGCGAGCCGATGGGCGGTGCCCACCGTGATCCGAGCGCGATGATCCAGGCGACCGGCGATGCGATTGCAGCAGCGCTGTCCGAGTTCGAGCACAGGGCGCCCGGGGAGATCCGAAAGCAACGCCAGGACCGGTTCCTCTCGATCGGCCGAAGCCTCTGAAGTTAATCGTCATTTCAGAATAAGACAGGCGCGGCAGACACCCCTGCCAATCGCGTCCGCGTGAGTTGAACCTTAACCGCACCCGCCTTACAACGGACACACGAAGCACCAGAAACTCGGGCTTCGTGCTGGGGATTTGACGGGGTTTTTGGGGGTTCGGCGCGCCATGGCGCTCGTGTCGTCTCGCTTCAATGTGCAGCGGTGGCTGTTGCTGGGCGCGATCGTGCTCGGCCTCAGCGGCTGCGCGAAGCTTGAGGTGCCGGCCCATCTGAAGCCCCTCTCGCGCGATGCGATGATGTTGCTCGGCGCAAAGAAGATGCAGAGCCATGCGCCCATCTTCATCCGGATCTTCAAGGAAGAATCAGAACTCGAAGTCTGGAAGCAGCGCCCAGATGGCCGCTTCCATCACTTCAAGACGTACCCGATCTGCACGTGGTCAGGCGCGCTCGGGCCGAAACTGAAGGAAGGCGACAAGCAAGCGCCCGAAGGTTTCTACACGGTCAACCGACATCGGATGAACCCGGCGTCCAGCTATCACCTCGCGTTCAATCTCGGATACCCCAACGCCTTCGATCGCGCCCATGGCCGGACCGGCAAGTTCCTGATGGTGCATGGCCGGTGCACGTCAGCGGGTTGCTACGCGATGACCGATCCTCTGATCGAGGAGATCTACGCGCTCGCACGCGAGGCGTTCATCGGCGGTCAGACGGCATTTGCGGTGCACGCGTTCCCGTTCCGGATGACGCCCGCCAACATGGCGCGGCACGCGAAGTCCAAGCATATGCCGTTCTGGTCGACGCTGAAACCGGCCTACGATCTGTTCGAGCGCAACCGCATTCCGCCGCCCGTCGCGATCTGCGAGCGCCGCTATGTTGTAAACGCGAAGTCGGATCGGCGGCTGGACCCGCGGGGGCGATGCCCAAGGTTCGAGACGCCCGTCGTGACCCCGTATTATTCGAAAGCGCCCGAGAAGCGCGTGGTGGCGCCGGGCCCGCGGAAGCGGACACAGTTGGCCGGCACCCGGCAGGCGCCCGGCGCGGCAACGTCGCCATTCTCCGGCTACGGGCTACTGCGACCGTTCACGCAGCGATTGCCTTCGACGGGGGCGAACAAACCGGCGTTCTCGCCTGAAAAATTCTTTTCCGGCCGAGACTGACGCAAACGGTGCGCCTGCCGCGAGGCCCCACCCGCTCTCAGGTTCCGGGATGCGCCAGCCGCCCCGGCCTCAATCCACAGCTCGTACACTTCAAACGTTGCTGATCGCAGGCCGTGCAGAGCCCTAGTTTTCGGCGCGCGGCCCGACGGCGTCGTCGCAATCGCGCAACTGCGATACTTCGTTTTGCGTTCTGCAATTTGAATTCGCGCGCGGACTGTTAAGTTGTCAGTGAACGGTCCGCCCGCGGGCCATCCGACCCGAGATGGATTGAGCCCATCCCAGTATGTTCGAACGGCGGCACATCCGAGTTCCGAGCGCGGTTCTGCGCCTTGCGCTGGCAGTCTTCGCAACCGTTGGTCTCGCGACCGCTGCCTCCGCGTTCGAGATCACGCTGAAAGGCGCCGCGCCGGACCGCATTGAGCAACAGCGAACGCATGCAGCCGGCATCACGACACTGCCGGGCACGCCGGATCTCGCTCGTTTCGATGAACGCCTCGCAGAACAGGGCCTGGCGCGCGGCAATCACGTCTTCATTCGCATCTTCAAGGAGGAGAGCGAGCTGGAAGTCTGGATGCGCCGCGGCGATCGCTATGTGCGGTTTGCGACCTATCCGATCTGCTTCTGGTCCGGCGACCTCGGCCCGAAGCTCGCGGAAGGCGACAAGCAGACGCCGGAAGGCTTCTACACGATCAAGCGCCGGCAGCTCCATCTGATCGGACGGTGGCCGCGTTCACTCAACCTTGGCTACCCGAACGTGTTCGACAAAAGCCGATCGCGTACCGGCTCCTATATCCTTATTCACGGCGGGTGCTCTTCCGTCGGCTGCTACGCGATGACGACGGACGCGCTGAAAGAAATTTACGAACTGACCTCAGCAGCGCTCCGGCGCGGCGGCCAGCGGCATGTCCACGTCCAGGCGCTGCCGTTCCGGATGACGACTGCGAACCTGAAGCGCCATCGCGGCTCGAAGTGGATGCCGTTCTGGCAGACTCTGAAGCCGGGCTATGACGCGTTCGAGGCAACGCGCATTCCGCCGAAGATCGGTGTCTGCCGCAAAAACTACGTCGCGGCGCACGGCACACTTGAGGATGCGGCCAAGACCGGGGTCCGTCGTCTGCGCGCAAGAACACGCAAAGCCGATGCGCCCGCGCCGGCCGCCGACGAACTGGTCTGCGAGGGACCATCGCTCAGGACGGTTGAGGCACCGAGAAGCAGACCAGTAGGCGCTTTCGAAGAGCGGTCTCGCGAAAGCCTACTTCAGCTTGAGACATTGGCGCCGGACCGGTCTCGCTAATCGTCAGAGCGCGCCAACGCGCTCAAACTCCGGCAAAGCTCCGAGCCGGCAGCGCGGGCACACCCCGCGCGCGGCGTCCCTCGTTCACCCACGTCTGAAGAAACACCCACAGCCAACGCCGTACCGCGCGCCCATGCGCGATGTGATCCCTCATTTGAGCAGGCCGCGCTTGTGCGCCTGCTTGCGTCAGCTTCTCCGAGTTGTGGCCTGACCACCGCGCCACCATCGCGTACGTAATCTCGGGATGAAACTGGATACCGTAGGCGGTCCGCCCGACGCGGAAAGCCTGGTTGGGAAACGCATTGCCGCCGACAACCAACGGCTCGGCCCCGTCGGGGAGTGTGAAGCCTTCGCTGTGCCACTGATAGGCGCGCGTCGGCCATGGCGCGCCGCCGGCAAGTTCCGGCGTGCCCGGGCGCGGTTCCAGATCGTGATAGCCGATCTCGACAAAGCCATCCGGATGCCGAGAGACGCTGGCGCCGAGGTGCCGGGCGAGCATCTGCGCGCCAAGGCAGACACCGAGGAACGGTGCGTTCTCCTGTAAGGCGACGCCGATCCAGTCTGTCTCCCGGGTGATGTAATCGTCGGGATCGTTTGCGCTCATCGGGCCGCCGAAGATGACAGCTCCGTCGTGATCAGCGAGCGTCTCAGGCAGCGGATCGCCGAACCGCGGACGACGGATATCGAGCGGATGGCCGAGTGCGCTCAGCGTGTTGCCGATGTGGCCGGGCGTCGATTGCTCCTGATGCAAGACCAGTACGACCGGTCTTGGCTGCGCGTCGGCCAGAGCTTTCGTGCGCGTGGCGCGCACCTGAGCCTCTTCCGATGTCACCTCTAAGTTCTGCCCGCCGCGATCATCCATGTCCGGTCAATCCCGAGGTTTGAGAGAAGTGCCAACGACAGCTGCAACCACCTTGCGCGGTACGATACCGAGCAGAGGATACAAAAGGCCGAACACAGGGCCCGGCACAATCGTGGTGCGGCCGACGGCAAACCCGAACATCGCTGATTTCGCAACGCGCGTTGGCGACATCGCCGGAAAGCCTCTGCGATAAAGTGCGCTTTCAGCTCCCATCCGCGCGTGAAACTCCGTCTCGACCGGTCCGGGCAGCACGACAGCAACACGGACGCCGGTCTTGCGGACCTCCCACGCGAGCGCCTCCATCCATGAATTCAGATGGGCTTTGCTTGCGTAGTAGTCCGCCTGATAGGGGCCCGGCACCACGCCGCCGAACGACGAGATCGTAATCACTCCGCCGAAGCGGCGCACCTGCATAGCCGGCATCACCGCGCGCGTCAGATGCATGACCGCTCTCGCGTTCAGATCGAGCAACTCGGATGTCGCCGGTTGGGGCACTTCGAGAGCAGGCCCGCTGATGCCGATGCCGGCTGCATTGACGAGCAAATCGACCGGGCGGTCCTTTTCCAAGAGTTCGGAAAGGGCCGTCGCGAGGCCACTCGTCGTTGCAAGGTCGGCTGCGATGGTTTCCACGCGCCCACTTGCGTCGGCTCGCAGTCGCGCGGCTGCTTGATCGAGGCGCGCCTGATCCCGCGCAATCAGCGTGACGTCAGCGCCACCCACGGCGCAAAGCCGCGCGATCTCGAAGCCGATGCCGGCGCTGCCTCCGGTGACAACCACATGTGCTTCTGCGAGCCGCCACGGCTTCGCCCCGATCCATCGGTCGACCAGTCGCGTCAGGATCAAGCAGCTTCTTCCACGCGGGAGGCGGCTGCGAGCTGCTTCGGCGTGCTCGGCGAACCGAACCGCATCTCGAACTCAGCGCGGATATGGCTTGCGAGTTCGGCGCCGAGATCGTTCTGGCTGGTTGCCGGCTCATAGAGCGTGATCGCAAAGTTCGGCAGATCCGGAAGGCCGGAGGACCGGCCGAGGATCTTGAGGTTCTGCGGCACAGCACTGCGCAGCATGGCGTTGACGGCGAGCCCGGCTTCGACGGTTGCGTTGAGTGCTTCCTGATGCGTCACCTCGAACACCATGCGCCACTTGCGGTTCTGCGCACGAAGAACGTCGAGGACCGGCCCACGGAACGCACACGACCGCCCGCCGATCGCAAGCGGTAGCGGATCGAGGTCTGCGAGTTGCACGTCGGGGGCGCTGACCCAAACGAGCCGATCGCGGCGCAGGACCTGACCGCCTTCGCGCGACAGCGACTGCTCCGTTCCGAGCGTCACATCGAGCTTGCCGTCGTCGAGCCGGCGGACGAGATCGGCCGTGTTGCCCGAGTGAAGCTGCACGTTCACGAGCGGCCATGAGGCTGCGAACCGACGTAGGATCGTCGGCGCGTAGGTGGCGACGAGATCGGACGGAATTCCGAGCCGCACGTCGCCACTGAAACTCGGCGTCGTCATCGTGTCGTAGACTTCGTCGTTGAGCGCCACCATCCGGCGCGCCTGCGCGACCAGCATCTCGCCCTGCGGGGCAAGCGTCACGCGCTTGTGCTCGCGCTGGAAGAGAGCGGCGCCAAGCAGGTCTTCGAGCCGCTTGATCTGCATGCTCAGCGCCGCCTGCGTCCTATTGAGGATCCGGGCAGCCGCCGTGATGCTGCCGCTGTCGACAACGGCCAAAAACGCGCGGAGCAGGGTGATGTCGATGTCGCGGCGCATCGTTTGAAATCTCCTCACGATCAGGGCGGACGATCCGACCTCGGCCGAGCTACGCGGCCCGGAAGCAAAATCGCGTTCAGCGTTTGCATCACAGAACGTGAAGCACCGCATCACTAGAATTAGATTTCGTGATGCACGGGTCAAGCCTATTTCTCTAGGCGTGGCGGCGCATCGGCGCCTCCCGCTTCCGGCGCACCCCAGCGCCGCGCCGGGCGTCCCCCTCGTCCGGCCTCCCAGGGACTTCGAAAGGATCAAGCGATGAACGTTTTGACCAGACCAGCCAACGAAGTCGGCAGCCGTGCAGCCCACGCCACACGGCGCGTCGGGGCGTGGTTCAAAAAGTGGGAGCTTGCG
>JBCBXS010000108.1:0-7900 GCA_039816475.1 Pseudomonadota bacterium
AGATCACGCTGCAGAACATCTACGATGCGCTGAAGCACATGCGCCATGAGGTGACCGTTGATCCGGAAATCGCCGAACGCGCGCGCCGTGCCGTTGCGCGCATGGTCGAGCTGACCGCCTGATCGCCGAGAGCGACGGAACCGTCCCGGTGGCCGCACTGGCAAACAATCACCTCGCGCCGACCGTCATTGTCGGCGCGGGCCTGGCGGGACTGTTCGCAGCCCTCCGTCTCGCGCCGCTCCCGGTGACCGTGATCTCGCCGGTCACGCTCGGCGATGGTGCATCAAGCGCCTGGGCGCAGGGTGGGATTGCCGCCGCGGTCGGTGACGGCGACACGCCTGAAGATCACGCAGCCGATACGATCGCAGCCGGCGCCGGTCTTGTCGATGAAGATGTCGCGCGCTCGGTGGCTGAAGACGCGCGGGCCCGCATCTTCGAGTTGCTCGAATACGGCGTCCCGTTCGACCGCACGGAGGACGGCGACTTCCTGCAATCGAAGGAAGCGGCGCACTCCAAGAACCGCGTGGTGCGCGTGTCAGGTGACCGCGCCGGCCACGCGATCATGCAGGCGCTTTTGAAAGCGGTCGCAAACGCACCGACGATCACAGTGCTCGAAGGCTACGTCGCGCTCGATCTCGAAACGGAGGACGGGCGGGTCAGCGGCCTGCTGCTCGAGCGCGCCGATGATCCAAACCAGCGCCTGCGCATGACCGGCATCTCTGATGTCATCCTCGCGACCGGAGGCATCGGCGGGCTCTACGCGACGACGACCAACCCAGGCAATGCGGTCGGCTCCGGCATCGCGATGGCCGCTCGGGCCGGCGCGATCATCGCGGACGCCGAATTCGTGCAGTTCCACCCGACGGCGATCCGCGCTGAGACGGATCCGGCTCCGCTCGCAAGCGAAGCGCTTCGCGGTGAAGGCGCAATCCTCGTCAATCGCGACGGGCGCCGCTTTATGGCCGATGTACACCCTGCCGCCGAACTGGCACCGCGCGATGTCGTAGCGCGCGCCGTGTTCAACGAGGCGCAAAGCGCGCGCGGAGCCTATCTCGATACCCGTGATGCGATCGGCGCCGCCTTCCCGGAACGCTTCCCGACGGTCTATGCGAAGTGCCGCGAGGTTGGCATCGATCCGATGGTCGATCTGATCCCGGTGATCCCGGCCGAGCACTATCATATGGGCGGCGTCAAAACGGACGTAGACGGCCGCACGCGCATCCCGAACCTCTGGGCCGTTGGCGAAGTGGGCTGCACCGGGCTCCACGGTGCCAACCGCCTCGCGTCGAACTCGCTGCTCGAGGCCGTCGTGTTCGCCGGCCGCACCGCCGACGCGATCCGCGAGGAGCAGGCGCCGGAGGCCGAGACAACGGACGCGAATGGCGCATCGCACGCGCTGACGCTGGAGCACGCGGGCCTTTCCGGCGATCAATCGATCAACATCGACGTCCGCGACATCGCGCGGAACACCATTCGGCAGACGATGCAGGACGACGTCGGCGTCGTCCGCGACGGTGAAGGGTTACGCGACGCCGTCCAGACGTTCGCCGATCTGGAAGCTGCGGCGGGCCCGGACCTGATGATCGCGAACATGGCACTGACGGCGCGGTTCGTCGCCGAAGCGGCACTGAGGCGCAAGGAGACCCGCGGCGGTCACGCGCGGTCGGACTATCCTGAAGCCGATCCGAAGCTGGCGATGCGCCGCTCGATGACCCGCGCCGGGCTTGATCTGCGGACTGGCGGGTTCGCGCGCGAAGCACTGACGGCTGCCGTCAAAGGACGCTGACGAGATGTCTGAAACGAAACGCGTCAGATCACCTGCAGCCTTGCCAGACGTTGTCATTCGCGCGGCCGTCGAAGCGGCCCTGGTTGAGGACCTGGGACTCGCAGGCGATATCACCACGCAGGCAACGATCCCTGAAGACGCGTCGGCGACAGCGACGTTCGGGGTCCGATCGCAAGGCTGCATCAGCGGCCTCGACGTGGCGCGGACGACCTTCGAGCTCGTCGATACGCGCGTGCAATTCGAGCCGCTAGTGACTGACGGCGAGATGGTCAACGCCGGCCGAACACTTGCGCGCGTTCAAGGTCCTGCCCGAAGCGTGCTGTCCGGCGAACGCGTCGCGCTAAACTTCCTCGGGCGGATGAGCGGTATCGCCTCGCTGACCAGGGCCTACGTCGACCGCATCGCGCACACGCGCGCGCAGATCGTCGACACCCGCAAGACAACGCCGGGCCTCCGCGCATTCGAGAAGTACGCTGTGCGCTGCGGCGGCGGCATGAACCATCGCGTGGGCCTGTTTGATGCGGTGCTGATCAAGGACAACCACATTGCCGTCGCCGGCGGTGTCGCCGCCGCGCTCGAAGCCGCACGCACGCACGCAGGCCACATGGTCAAGATCGAAATCGAGGTCGACACGCTCGCGCAGCTTGAGCAGGTCCTGAACCACGATGTCGACGCCGTCCTGCTCGACAACATGACGCCTGGAACACTTGCCGAAGCAGTGGCGATGATCGACGGCCGCTGCCTTGCTGAAGCCTCAGGCGGCGTATCGCTTGAGACCGTCGCGGCGATTGCCGACAGCGGCGTTGATCTCATTTCGATCGGCGCGCTGACGCATTCGGCAACCGTCCTCGATATCGGCCTCGATATCGCGATCGACTGAGTACAACGTTCAGAACTTGCTGCAATCTGGGGGAAATTGCGGGCACCCGGCGATCGTGTTGCTTGTGCCGCCTGTCGGCAAAACCCATACTAGAATCAACAGGAACGACGGGAGGACAGCATGGTTGGTTTCATCGCGATCTACGGCCTCGCCGCGCTCGTCCTCGCAGGCCTCGCCGGGTTTCTGGCGTCCGCGAAGAACCGCAACATCTCTGCGTGGATCGCCTGGACCGTGATCCTGCCGCCTGCGATCCTCGTGCTGGTGCTGCTGCCGACGCATCCGGGCCAGAGGCGCAGGCCTCTGACGCTCGACGAAGAAGACGCGCTGCTCGGTGACTGACGCGCGCGCTCGGGCGGCAAATCTGTCGTGGCATGCGCCGTCGGGGCCTGGCTCCCGGGACCTGCCCCAAAACAGACCTGAAACGACACGCCCGCAAACGCAGCCTTAACCGGTTGGGCGAGACAGCGGCGGTTGCCTGCCCGTGCAACCAATTCAGCAACAGATCGTTCGCGGTTCAGACCTCACACTTGCGCGACAGCCCTCCCCCAGTGCGTGGTCGCGGAGCCTGGTGATGTACGAGCGTTCGATTGCTGTTTGGTCCGGTCTCGGCACAACCGCCGTGGTCGCGCTGATTGGAGCTGCGAGCATGGCGCGCGCCAATGCCATCGTCCCACCCGAGCCGAAGCCGTTCGTCAGGATCGCCATTGCCACGCCGGTCCAGGAGATTGATCCATGGGAGCTGCCTGAGTCCGCGATCATGTTCGGAGTGCAGTCACCGCGTCCGTCGATTGATCGTGCGTGGGAACGGAGCCTGCCGCGGGTCACACCGCGCAAGCCGGCTGCAAGGTCCATCCGTCAGTCGAACGCTAGCGCTTTTACGTTCACGACCGATGCAGCGCCGTTTGCAACCGATGCAGACCCGTCCACCGCACCAACCGCCGCGCGCGGCCCCGTCGTGCCCGAAGGGACCTTCACCACCGATTGGTTCCAGCGCGCATTCCGATCGCGCGACGTCGCCGAAACCGGCGCTTCCGCCGAAACAACCACGCCCACCCGCGTTGACCGCCAATAGCCAGCCGGCATCCTTCCGCGACTACGACTGCCGCTCACGAACGGCTGCCTGCGCTGCTGCCAATCGCGCGACGGGCACGCGGAAGGGCGAGCACGACACGTAATCGAGTCCGATGTCGTGGCAGTAGATGACGGACGCCGGATCGCCGCCGTGCTCACCGCAGATGCCAAGCTTCAGGTCAGACCGAACGGCACGCCCGCGTTCGATCGCCAGCTCGACCAACGCACCGACGCCATCCTGATCGATGGAGACGAACGGATCGACGTCGAACACGCCTTCCTCCGCGTAGTTCGCAAGGATCGGGGCTGCGTCGTCCCGTGAGAGCCCGAGGCACGTCTGCGTCAGGTCATTGGTGCCGAATGAGAAGAACTCCGCGCCCGTCTCGCCACCGGCAACGCTGGCAGCTTCAATGCATGCGCGCGGCAGCTCCACCATTGTGCCGATCTGGTAGTCGATCGCAGCACCGCTTGTCTGCTCGACTTCGCCAGCCACACGACGAATGACGTCGGCGAGGATGTCGAACTCGCGGCGATAGGCGATCAACGGGATCATCACCTCAGCCGTCCCGCACGTGCCCGTCTTCTTCTGCACCGCGACCGCTGCCTCGAAGATCGCGCGGGCCTGCATCTCGGTGATCTCGGGATACCGGATCGCAAGACGGCACCCGCGGAAGCCCAGCATCGGGTTGAACTCAGACAACTCAGTGACGCGCTCCTTCAAGCGACGCGACGGAACGCCGAGTGCCTTTGCAACCGCCTCCTGCTCGCCAGGCTCATGTGGGAGAAACTCATGCAGAGGCGGATCAAGCAAACGGATGGTGACGGGGAGACCTGCCATAATCTCGAAGAGCGATTTAAAGTCTGCGCGCTGCATCGGCAGGATCTTGGCGAGCGCCTCGCGGCGGCCCTCGACCGTGTCAGTGCAGATCATCTTGCGCATGGCGAGAATGCGCTGCTCCTCGAAGAACATGTGTTCGGTCCGACAGAGGCCAACGCCTTCCGCACCGAAGTCTTTCGCCTGCTGCACGTCGCGCGGGGTGTCGGCGTTGGTCCTGATCTTGAGCCGCCGCGCGCGATCGGCCCAGCCCATGACCTTCGCGAAGTCGCCTGAGAGCTCCGGCTGGCGCATCTCGACAGCGCCGTCGAGTACTTCGCCGGTCGCACCATCGATCGTAATGATATCGCCTTCCGCGAACGTCTTGCCGCCGACGGTCATAGACTTCGCCTGACCGTCGATCCGCAATGTTCCGGCGCCCGACACGCATGGCCGCCCCATGCCGCGGGCGACGACGGCTGCGTGAGACGTCATGCCCCCGCGCGCGGTGAGGATGCCCGCTGCCGCGTGCATGCCGTTGATGTCTTCAGGGCTTGTCTCCACACGGACCAGGATCGCGGACGTGCCCTGCGCCTTGGCAGCCTCTGCCGCATCGGACGTGAACACGATCGCGCCGGACGCGGCACCCGGCGACGCCGGCAACCCGTTTGCGACCACCGTCTTCGTCGCCGTCTCTGAAATCGTCGGGTGAAGGAGCTGGTCGAGCGCGGCAGGATCGACGCGCAGCACCGCTTCGTCTTCGCTGATGACGCCTTCGGATGCGAGGTCGACTGCGATCTTGAGCGATGCCGCACCCGTACGCTTGCCGGCCCGCGTCTGAAGCATCCAGAGCTTGCCGTCCTGGATCGTGAATTCGATGTCCTGCATATCGCGGTAATGCGCTTCGAGCTTCTGGAAGACCTCGGCGAGCTGTTGGAATGTCTCCGGCATCAGCGCTTCCAGTGACGGTGCGTCTTCGCCGGCCTCCTGCCGCGCCCGTTCGGTGAGCGGCTGCGGCGTCCGGATGCCGGCGACCACGTCCTCGCCCTGCGCGTTGACGAGGAACTCGCCGTAGATCGCGTTCTCGCCCGTCGACGGATTTCGCGTGAAGGCAACGCCTGTCGCGCTTGTCTTGCCGAGGTTGCCGAACACCATCGCCTGCACGTTGACCGCGGTGCCCCAGGCTTCCGGGATTGCATGCAGCCGGCGATAGGTATCCGCGCGCGGATTGCGCCAGGAATCGAACACCGCCGAGATCGCGCCCCAAAGCTGGTCGCGCGTATCCTGCGGGAACGGCTTACCGGTCTCCTGCTCGACCGCTGCCTTGAATTTCGCGATCACCTTGGCCCAGTCGTCGGCTGTGAGATCGGTATCGTTGACGTGGCCGGCGAGGTTCTTCTCGTCTTCAAGAATGTCCTCGAAGATGCCGTGACTGACGCCGAGCACCACATCGCCGTACATCTGGATGAAGCGCCGGTAGCTGTCGTAGGCGAAACGTCGGTCGCCGGAGCGCTCGGCCAACCCCTCGACGGTCTCATCGTTGAGGCCGAGATTGAGGATCGTGTCCATCATGCCCGGCATCGAGGCCCGCGCGCCGGATCGGACCGAGACCAGCAGTGGATTGGCGCGATCGCCGAAGGTCATGCCGACGGCCTTTGCGACCGCTTCCATACCGGCGTCGACCTCTGCTGCAAGCGAACCCGGGAAGCTCTTGCTGTTGGCGTAATAGGCCGTGCAGACGTCCGTCGAAATCGTAAAGCCCGGAGGCACCGGCAGGCCGAGCCCCGCCATCTCGGCGAGGTTCGCACCCTTACCGCCAAGCAGGTTGCGTTGGCTTGCATCGCCGTCTGTCCGCCCGGCGCCGAACAGATAGACCCATTGCTCGCTCTCGCGCACGCGACTGGCGTCGGCTGGTGTCATCGTGGTGGCTCCTTCAGGGATCGTCGGCCGGTGACGCAACGATAAATTGCGCTACGCCCTGGCTGCCGAAAGCAATCATCCGCCTTCGGCAATCGCGCTTGCCATAGCAATCCGCCGGGCGATGGCAAACCGTCCAACGAACAATGCCGCCAATCGTTCAGCAGAGCGCGCGATCTTCCGTCTCGACGCATCGCAGCGCCCATGCGATGTCACCGCCGAAATCGCGTGAGTTTTCGCCGGTGCGACGGCGGCTCTTGCGTGCGCCCGTGCCACCATCTTGCCGGAGACCCACAAATGCCCAACGCGCTGCCAAGCGTTCTCAAACGTCTCGATGCCACGCGCGAGGAAGCACTTTCGCGGCTGTTCGAAATTCTTCGGATCGACAGCATTTCAACGGATCCCGATTACGCAGCGAGCTGCCAGCGCGCGGCGGAGTGGTGCGCAAGCCAGTTAAATGAGATCGGCTTCGAGGCGTCCGTCCGGGAGACGACCGGACATCCGATGGTTGTCGCGCATCGCAAGGGCGGTCGACGCAAGGGCGTGCCGCACTTCCTGTTCTACGGCCACTACGATGTGCAGCCGGCTGATCCGCACGATCTTTGGACGACGGACGCGTTCGAGCCGCGCATTGCGACAGAGAAGGGCAACGGCAAGGTCATCATCGCCCGCGGCGCCAACGACAACAAAGGTCAGTTCATGACCTTCTTCGAAGCCGCCCGTGCGTGGATCGGCGAAGCCGGCGATCTGCCGGTCGACATCACTGTCCTGCTCGAAGGCGAAGAGGAAGCGGCAGCCCGAGCCTGCCCGGCTTCCTCAAGCAGTCGGGTAAGGAGATCAAAGCCGATTACGCGCTCGTCTGCGATACAAGCCAGTGGACCAAGGATACGCCCGCGATCACGACAATGCTGCGCGGGCTCGCAATGACGGAGATCATCGTCCGCGGGCCGAAGCGCGATCTGCATTCGGGCATGTACGGCGGCCCGGCGCTCAACCCGATCCGCGCGCTCACGAAGGCGCTCGGCGCACTTCACGATGCAAAGGGCCGCGTCCGCGTGCCGGGCTTCTACGATGGGATCGAAAAGCCATCGGCGAAACAGCTGAAGCAGTGGAAGTCGCTCGGCTTCAGCGAGAAAAGCTTCCTCGGTGACATCGGGCTTAAAGAACCGCACGGCGAGGAGCGCTACTCGGTCCTCGAACAGGTCTGGGCGCGCCCGACGCTCGAGTTTAACGGCATCACGGGCGGCTATCAGGGAACCGGATCGAAGACGGTGATCCCGGCGGAAGCGTCGGCGAAGATCACGTGCCGGCTCGTGCCGGGGCAGGACCCGAAAGCGGTCATCAAGGCGGTCGAGACGTTCCTGAAATCTCAATTGCCCGACGATGCGCGGGTCAAATTCCTTGGCGGAAACGGCGGCAAGGCCATCGCCTT
>JBCBXS010000109.1:0-7866 GCA_039816475.1 Pseudomonadota bacterium
AATCAGCGCATCGTTGATCGCTACGCGCCGCCGCACGTTGTCGTCGATCGCAACGCGCAGATCGTGTTCGCGTCGAACCGGCTCGGCCGCTATCTCGAGATGCCGCAAGGCAAACCGTCGAACAATGTCTTCGATCAGGCGCGGCCGGGTATCCGCACAGCGGTGCGCTCGCTCGTCGGCGCGATCGTCAAGGACGACAAGCGCTTCATCCGGCGTAACGTGAGCTACGAGCAGGACGACAACCGACCTGCTGCCGTCGACATCTCGGTCGAGAGCCTCGACGGCGGAAACATCTTGATCGTGTTTCTCGATCGGATGGCGGCGAACAACGAGCCGGAGGAGGGCGTCGAACTCGGCACGCCCACCGTAGCGGACACGTTTGCCGAAGATATGCGCGTCCGCGAATTGGAGGATGAACTCGCCGAGACACGGCAGAACCTGCGCACGACCGTTGAGGAGCTCGAGACCTCGAACGAGGAGCTCAAGAGCACCAACGAAGAAATGATGTCGATGAACGAGGAGTTGCAATCCTCGAATGAAGAGCTGACGACCATCAACGATGAGTTGAAGGACAAGCTCGAACAGCTCGCCATCGCCAACAGCGACATCCGAAACTTCGTCGAAAGTGCGCAGATCCCGCTCGTGTTCCTCGACGAAGACATGCGCGTGCGGAACTTCACGCCTGAGGCGACGCGCATCTTCAATTTCGTCGAGCACGACCGTGGGCGGCCGCTGCAGGACATCCGGACCCTGCTCGATGCCGATGAGGTTGTCGCGATGGCGCAGCGGGTTGGCCAATCGCTGAAACCTGAAAGCCGCGAACTCCAGAGCGAAGACGGCGGCAGCCATTTCATTGTCCGCGTACTCCCTTATCGCACGGTCGCCGACAAGATCGCGGGTACCGTGCTGAGCGTCGTCGATGTCTCGGAACTAAAGTCGGTCTCGAACCGGCTGGAGGAGAGCAAGGTCCGCCTCGAATCTCAGGTCGAGGAGATCAGCCAGCTTTACGATGTGCTCCCGCTCGGGATGGCGCTCATCGACGCTAACCAGCGCTACGTCCGCATCAATCCTCTGCTGGCCGAGATCAACGGCGTCTCACCGCAGGCGCACATCGGCCGGACGATGCGCGACATCGTGCCGGGCGTTGCCGATCAGGCGGAGGATCACTTCCGCCGCGTCGTCGATAGTGGCAAAGCGATCAACGGCGACAACATCGTGGGCCAGACGACGGGCACGACCGGCGAACGCATCTTCGAAACGGACTGGTTCCCCTATACGCGGGGCTCTGACGGCACGGTGACCGGCGTTGGCGTGATTGTGCGCGACATCACCGAACAGTCGCACATGAGCGAGGAGTTGAAACGCGTCCTGCTCGAGCTGCAGCACCGCGTGAAGAACATGCTCGCGACCGTCATGGCGCTCATGAACCAGGCGGTGCAATCCGCCGAGCCGGGCGCCAGCGACGCAATTACGAATCTGCGGAACCGGGTCAATGCGCTTGCACAGACCCACAGCCTGCTTGCCAACAGCGATTGGCGGTCGGCCGGTATCCGGCAGATCATCCAGAACGAACTCGCGCCGTACCTCAGCAGCGATCAGGTGACCTTGTCTGGCCCCGATCTCACGATGAACGCGAAGGCGACGTTGAACCTCTCGATGGCGCTTCACGAGCTTGCGACAAATGCTGCCAAGTACGGCGCGCTCTCGTCCGTCGACGGCCGCCTGTCCGTTCGTTGGCTGACCCAGAATGACGGAGACGGCGAGAAGCTGAAGATCATCTGGGAAGAAGACCTCGGCGAGGGCCAGACGTTGCGGCAATCCGACGAACCCGAAAGTCGCAACTCGGGCTTTGGAACAAAACTCATAGGTGCCGTCGTTGAACGAACGCTTGACGGGACAGTCGAGCGACGCTTCGAGCAAGACGGCCTGAAGTGTTTCATCGATATCGACATGGATGCCCTGACGGCCAAGGACTCCGGATATGAGACTCTCAAAGGCGAAGGTGTTCTTTCTCGAGGATGAGCCTCTGGTGTCGATGGACATGGAAATGTACCTCGACGACTTCGGCGTCCTCGATCTCACATCCGCTTCGAGCGTTCCGAAGGCTGCGGCTCTAGTTGATGCACAGACTTTCGATCTCGCGATCCTCGACGTAAACGTGAACGGCCAATCGAGCCTGCCGATCGCCGAACGCATTCATGGCGCAGGCACGTCGATCCTGTTCACGACCGGCTACCAGCTCGAGGGAGATGTCCTGCAGCGGATGTCAGCCGAGCTCGTGGTTAAGCCTTACAGCGGCGGCGTCTTGACCCAGGCCTTGGGACGGCTCGGCTTCGAAGTCGACAGTTCCTCGCGCTTCGCGACCGCCTGACGCAGCCTCCGCGGACCGCTGTCCGAACCCCAACGAATTGGGTCTTTCCCGGAACAGCAAGTGACGCTCCAATGGTATTTCATCGAGCGTCAGGGAGCCTGTGATCCATGCGCTATTCCGGTTTCAAGCTGCTTGTCGAAGCCCTGAAGGGGAATGCCGGCTGGGCGCCGATGTGGCGCGAGCCTGAGCCGAAGCCGCGTTACGATGTGATCATCGTCGGCGGCGGCGGCCATGGTCTGGCGACGGCCTACTACCTCGCGAACGTATTCGGGGTCCGCAATGTCGCGGTCCTCGAGAAGGGCTGGATCGGCGGCGGCAACGTCGGCCGCAACACGACGATCGTCCGTTCGAACTATCTGCTGCCGGGCAACGAGCCGTTCTACGAGTTTTCGCTCAAGCTCTGGGAAGGGCTTGAGCAGGATCTCAACTACAACGCGATGGTCTCGCAGCGGGGTGTCCTGAACCTTCTGCATTCCGACGCGCAGCGCGACGCCTACGCCCGCCGCGGCAACGCGATGGCGTTCGCCGGCGCCGACCCGGTCCTCCTTGATCGCGAGGGCGTGCGCCGCATGTATCCGTTCCTCGATTTCGAGAACGCGCGATTTCCGATCCGAGGCGGTCTGCTGCAGCCGCGCGGCGGAACGGTTCGCCACGATGCCGTCGCGTGGGGCTATGCGCGGGGCGCCGACCGGCTCGGCGTAGACATTATTCAGAACTGCGAAGTAACAGGCTTCGATATCGTCGACGGCGAATGCCGCGCAGTCGAGACAACGCGTGGACGGATCGAGGCCGGCAAAGTGGGCGTCGCCGTCGCCGGGTCATCGACACGCGTGATGTCTCAGGCCGGGCTTCGTTTGCCGATCGAAAGCCACGTGCTGCAGGCGTTCGTCAGCGAAGGCTTGAAGCCTGTCATTGACGGTGTCGTCACGTTCGGCGCTGGGCACTTCTACATCTCGCAATCGGACAAGGGCGGCCTCGTCTTCGGCGGTGATATCGACGGCTACAACTCGTATGCGCAGCGCGGCGGGATTGAGACCGTCCAGGAGGTTTGCGAGGAGGCGATGGCAATCTTCCCGATGCTCGGCCGCGCACGCGTCCTCCGCATCTGGGGCGGGCTCATGGACATGAGCATGGACGGTTCCCCGTTCATCGACCGCACGAGTGTCGATGGCCTCTACTTCAACGGCGGCTGGTGCTACGGCGGCTTCAAGGCGACGCCGGCGAGCGGCTACTGCTTCGCGCATCTGATCGCGCGCGACACGCCGCATGACTGTGCGACGGCCTACCGGCTCGATCGCTATCTCACTGGCCGGGCGATCGATGAGGCCGGCATTGGCCCCTATCCGAACATCCATTGAGGCGCGACACCGATGTTGATCGACCATCCGCTTCTCGGGCCGCGCGATGCGCGCGAGTTCACCTATCTGGGCTCAGCCGAGCGCCTAGCGCGTCCGGATGTGGCGCGCGACGACGCCGACGCGATCACCCGGTTTCACGATTACGTCTACCTGCGTGAGAACCCCGCCGGGCCGCATCGTGAGCTCTGGCTGCATGCACATGGTGACCGGTCACTGCTGATCGTCACCCGCGATACGCGCACGCACGACGTCCTGTCTGTTGAGCTCGCGCGGGAGGCCGGCACGGCCGAGACGGAGAGTGAGGTCCGCCCATGACGGATGCGACGCTCGGCACGCTTGGCACACTCGTCGACCGGCCGCGCGAGAGCGGCCCGACATTTCGCGAACGGCTTTGGCCCGCGACCGCAACATCGACACAACCGCAGTCGGCGACCCGCCTCGAAGGAGCGCTCGTCGACACGAACCGACCGCTCTCGTTCACGTTCGATGGCCGTCGGATGCATGGGTTCGCCGGCGACACGCTGGCGTCCGCTCTCATTGCCAACGGTCAGAAGCTCGTCGCGCGATCGTTCAAGTACCATCGCCCGCGCGGGATCCTGACGGCCGGTTCGGAGGAGCCAAACGCGCTCGTCACGCTCGGCGACGGTGCGTTGCGCGAAACGAACACCCGCGCGACCGTCGTCCCGCTCTTCGATGGGCTCGCCGCACGCAGCCAGAACCACGTTGGCTCGCTGCGCTTCGATGCGATGGCCGCTGCCGATCTCGCAGCGCCGATGCTGGGCGCCGGGTTCTACTACAAGACCTTCATGTGGCCGGCGGCGTTCTGGGAGAAGGTCTACGAGCCGGCGATCCGGCGCGCGGCAGGACTCGGTGCGATTTCGACGGAGCCGGACCCCAATGCCTACGATCATGCCTTCGCCCACTGCGATGTGCTGGTCGTCGGCGCGGGCCCAGCGGGTCTCGCCGCCGCGCGGGCGGCTGCCAGGGCCGGGGCGAGCGTGATCCTCGCCGACGAAGACCAACGTGTCGGCGGACGCCTGCTCGCTGATACCAATATGATTGACGATGTCGCTGGCGTCAGTTGGGCCGATGTCGTTGCTGGTGAATTGGACAGCCTTCCGCGAACGCGCGTGATGACCGGCACGACGGTCGTCGGCGCGTTCGATCACGGCGTTCATGTTGCGATCACGGACCACGGACATGCCGCAGCCCGCAGCGGTGCCCCGCGGATGACCGTGACGCGCATCTACGCAAAGCAGACGATCATCGCTGCCGGCGCGACTGAGCGGCCAATTGCGTTCGCGAACAACGACCGGCCCGGCATTATGATGGCGAGCGCGGTCCGGGCCTACGTCAATCGCTTCGGCGTCGCGCCAGGCACCTGCACGGTCGTCTACACCGCCACGGACGATGGCTGGCGGACAGCTCGCGATCTCGTCGATCGTGGCCAGCACGTTGCCGCCGTCATCGATGCGCGGCCGAAAGACGATGTCTCGGCGCCGTCGATCGACGGCGTTGAAGAGCACTACGAAACGCACGTCGTCTCAACGCGCGGACGCCTTGGCCTGACGACGCTTCTGCTCTCCGACGGGCGCGAGGTGTTCTGCGACTGCCTTGCGGTGTCTGGCGGTTGGAATCCGAATGTCCAGTTGACGTGTCACAAGCGGGGCCGACCGAAATGGCGCGAGGAGATCGCAGCGTTTGTCTCTTCTGCCAAAGGCGATGCGGCCCAAATCCCCATCGGCGCCGCCGCAGGCACTTTCGGATTGGGGCAGACTCTCAAAGACGGTCATCGCGCAGGCGTTGAGGCAGCGACCTCATCGGGTTTCGGTGGGAGGGCCGGAGACGCACCCGCTGCAGAAAGCGACGCGACGGGTGTTTCAGCGTTCTTCTACGTCGGAGAAAGCCGCCGCTACGGTCGTGCCTGGCTCGATTTCCAGAACGACGTCACGGCTAAGGACATCGGCCTCGCCCATCTTGAAGGCTTCCGCTCGGTCGAACACGCCAAGCGCTACACGACGCTCGGCATGGCAACCGACCAGGGCAAGACGGCCAACGTGCTTGGCATCTCGCTTCTCGCGGAAGCCGCCGGCACGACCATCGCTGAAACTGGGACGACCATCTATCGACCGCCCTACACGCCCGTGCCGATCGGCGCTTTCGCGGGTCGCGCCCGCGGCAAGGCGTTCCGCCCGACGCGTAAGACCGCGGGACACGACTGGGCGGCCGACGCGGGTGCCTCGTTCGTTGAGGCCGGCGCGTGGCTCCGGGCCGAGTGGTTTACGCGTGATGGCGAAACGCATTGGCGCCAGTCCGTCGATCGCGAGGTCAACACGGTCCGTAACGCCGTCGGGATCTGCGATGTCTCGACACTCGGAAAGATCGACGTGCAGGGCCGCGACGCGGCGGTGTTTCTCGATCGCGTCTACGCCAATACGATGTCGTCGCTGAAGGTCGGCCGGACGCGGTACGGACTGATGCTGCGCGAGGACGGGATCGTCTTCGATGACGGGACAGCCGCGCGTTTCCGTGAGGACCACTTTCTCGTCACGACGACGACGGCGAACGCGGGCCGCGTGTTCGAACATCTCGAGTTCTGTCATCAGGGGCTCTGGCCTGATCTTGATGTGCGGTTCGAAAGCGTCACGGATCATTGGTTTCAGGTGGCGATTGCGGGGCCGAGTGCGCGGGCGTTGCTCGAGCGCGTGGTCGACGACCCCGCGTCCGTCACGAACGACGCGTTCCCGTTCATGGCGTGTGGCGAGACGACGGTGTGCGGCGGGACTCCGGCGCGTCTTTTCCGCGTTTCGTTCTCGGGCGAGCTTGGCTACGAGCTTGCATTGCCGTCTCGCTTCGGCGCGAGCCTGATGGCGCGACTGGCCAAGGCCGGTGCTGATCTCGATTGTACGCCTTACGGGGTCGAGGCGCTGAACGTACTCCGCATCGAGAAGGGGCACGTGTCCGGCGGCGAATTAAACGGCCAGACGACGGCGCGCGCACTTGGTCTCGGCCGGATGGTGTCGGACAGGAAAGACTGCATCGGAGGCGTTCTTCGAAATCGCCCGCACCTCGTCTCAGACGACGATCCGATCCTCGTTGGCTTCAAGCCAATCGATGGTGAAAGCGAACTGACGGCAGGTGCGCACTTCTTTGCGACCGGGGCCGAACAGATTACCGCGAACGACGAGGGTCACATGACGTCGGTTTGCTATTCGCCGACGCTCGGGTCTCCCATCGGGCTCGGACTTCTCTTGCGTGGGCCGGACCGGATCGGCGAGACGGTCGTTGCTGCCGATCCGGTGCGCAATCGCGCCGTCGAAGTCGAGGTCTGCGCGCCGCACTTCTTCGATCCTGAGGGAGCGCGGTTGCGTGGCTGAAGCTCTGCTCGAAGAACGACGCCCCCTCGAAGGGTTTGAGGTGGGTGGCGACCAGGTGCATGTCGCGTCGGCCCCTCTCGCGGAGGCGTTCACGGTCACGCTTCCCGCAGGCGGCGCGAGAGGTGAGCTGCCTGAGATCGGTCAGTCGACGATAATCTCCGGCTGGCTTGTGATGGGCGTCGGCGCGGCGCGTTGGCTCGTGGTCAGCAGGCAAGAGCCGACTTCGCCGATCTCCGACGTGCTGCGCGCTTGCGTTCCGGATGGCGCTGAAGACATCGCCATCACATCGCAATCGGATGGCATTGTGCCACTCACTCTCGAGGGGCCTTTGGCAACAGACGTGCTCACCCGTCTCGTCTCGATCGACCTCGATCAGATTGCCGACGGGGGCGTCGTGACAACGCTCATCGAGCATATGACCGTCACGCTTGCTCGTGTGAGCCGCACGGACTTCATCCTGATCGGCGCCAGTTCAACTGCCGAAGACTTCGCACACGCCGTCTCAACGGCCGTCAACACAGTGCAGTCGATCAACGCGCGGAACTAAGCAGGCGGACGTTCGCAGTCACGCGCGTGCGTAGCCGAGCCCCCGAACCGTGATGTCGTGAAAATTGGCTCCCCGGGCAGGATTCGAATCCGCGCTGAGCGGCAGCGAAAGCGGCAAGCAAAGGACTCGCAGGTTCGCAGTCACGCGCTTGCGTTGCCGAGCCCCCGAACCGTGATGTCGCGAAGATTGGCTCCCCGGGCAGGATCCGAACCC
>JBCBXS010000010.1:0-18129 GCA_039816475.1 Pseudomonadota bacterium
GCAGCGGCTCGGCGGCGCGCCTCTTGAGCCCGTTCGCGAGGCGGCCGAGTAGGGCCCACGCTTAGTTCACCAGTTAGGTTTACACCGCGATCTGTTCGGATAGTCTGACACTGGCGTAACGATGGAGGTCGCCTATGTCAGCTCAACAGATGCTTCCAACGCTCGATGAGCTTGCCGCCGAGAAGACGGTCTTTCTGATGGACCGTTACCGGAAAAACAAAGACAACCAGGAACTCCTAGAGCGGATCCTCACGGTCCTGAGGCCAAGGTTTAACGGTCAGGCGACCGCGCTTAGACGGGATATCGTCCGTCAGCTCGAGCGGATCGAGAACGGCGGGAAGCCTGTACCGTTCATGCCACCGCCGTCGCTTTTTTCGATGATCTATCGCTCTGGCTGGCAGGGGAAAGCAATGCTGGGCCTTGGCGCTCTCATCATCGCGCTCAAGGTCTATGCGATCATGAACATCTCGGTCTGAGGTCGCCGTTGGCGCGGGCGGATCGCACTACGCGATGCGCCCCTTCCTGACACTCTTCTCACCGACCAACCGGGGCGCGGTTGAATGCCGGACCATCACCTCGCGCAATTAAATGTCGGGCGGCTCTTGGCGCCGCCCGGCGATCCGCGCGTGGCGGAATTCATCGACAATCTCGACCGGGTCAATGCGGTCGCCGAACGGATGGCAGGGTTCGTTTGGCGGCTGCAATCGGACACTGGAAACGCGACGGATCTTCGGTTCGAAGGCGATCCCAACACCATCATGAACATGTCGGTCTGGTCGGACGCGGAAGCGCTTCAGGTCTATGTGTTCCAGACCATCCATGCGCAGTTCTATCGCAAGCGAGCGAACTGGTTTCAGCCGATGGACAAGCCGCATTTCGTAATGTGGTGGGTGCCGGCCGGGCATCGCCCGACGATCGATGAGGCCGCGGAACGGCTCGCTGATCTGCAGGAGAACGGTCCGTCAGAGCGTGCCTTTGGCTGGGCCGAGCTTCCCAAATCCGACGTTTGGCGCGAAGCACGCTGCGCGTGATAAGACCCCTCTAGAAGAGGGAGCCACCGCAAATGCCCAAGACACGCATGCTGCTCGAGATCGGCATGGGCACCGACATCCGCGGAACCGATCCGACCAAGGCCGCCTGTCGCGCGCTCCGCGATGCGCTCTGGCACAATACGATTTCCGTTGCGCCCATCATGGGGCAGGCACCCGAGGACATGATCGTCGATGTCCTGATCGGTGTGCCGCGGCCGCATGAAGTCGACCACGCGCGCGTGCTCGAAGTGATGCCCTACGGACGCGGCACCATCGACGTTGTCGAGGGCGGCCTTGAGATACCCAATGACGCCGGGACGGACTCGACCCTGATCGCGCACGCCTGCGCGATCGTCAGCCTCAACCTGCCGGAGCACACATCATGACGGCTGCGTCCAGGAAACCGCGGGTGATCCTCGAGATGGGCGCCGGCAATGATCTGCACGGCGGCGATTACACCAAAGCTGCGATCCGTGCGGTCGAAGATGCGTTGCATCACTCGTCGCTCAGCTTCGTCAAATCGCTCGGCGTAGACCGGTCCGAGATCGACGTTGACGTCACGATCGGCGTGCAGAAACCGGAGTCGGTCGATGCGATGGCAGTGAAGTCTGCCCTTCCCGTCGGCAACGTTAGGGTTCGCGTCGTAAAAGGCGGCCTCGACGTCCCCGATCCCACACATGACGACCCAGCCGTCATCGCATCCGCCGCGATCGCCGTCCGCGCGCCGATTGGTGATAGCGGCTAATAGATTGAGCGCCAGGCGCTGTCGGCTGAGCCCGCGGCAGGCCTGTCAGTCCATCCCCGTGGTCCAGGACTGAGGATCGAGCGAGCGTCGGCTTCGACAGTTGAATGCACGTGCGCGTTACGACCTCTGATTGAAGAAAAAAAGCGTTGCCGCTTGGTCCGGAGCCGACGTCCAGGATGCGGACGCTTTCGAGTGCGGACGTGAAATGCGGTGTGATCGCAAACGTGCCACCCGGATCCGCGACCAGCTTCAGGCTAAGTCGCGGTGGGTATTGAAGACTGACGAAGGCTCAGCCGATCGGCGGGAGCAGGTCTTCATTGGTGACGGATAGGCCGGGCGGCGTCAGCTCGAGCGTGCCGTCGGTCAGCGTTTTCTCCGAGAACCCGTCGTCGGTGCGTCGGTGGTGGGTGACCGCCCGGGCTGACGCGTCGACAATCAGATAGTGCTCGATGCTCCCAACGCTCGCGTACTCTGCAAGCTTGGTCTCGCGATCAACCTTGATCGAGCCCGGTGAGATCACTTCGACGACGATGATTGGCGATTCCGCCTTCATTGTTTCGTCGCCAGGCCGCCCGGGGACAACGAGGACATCGGGCACGCGCCCTGTCATCGAGGCAATTGTGACGGTCAATCCGTCAACGATCGCGGTGTGATCCACTCCGGCGATCCGAATGGCTTCCCTCAGTGCAGCGAAGACTTCGCCTTTTGTAATCGCGTGGATTGCGCGTTCCGCCGCCATCTCGACGACCCTCCCGTCGACGAGTTCGTAGCGCCCCTCGAGCCCGGTCGATGAGGCCCAATCGAGGTACTCGTCCACAGTCATTCTTGGCGGCGCGTGTACGTTCATCTCTCAAAGCTACCACGGCCCCGCACATCCGACCAAAGCGCAACCCTGCCGTGGCCAACCGCCCGGTGTTCAGCCGGTTCGAATTCGCTATATCAGCCAATATTGCAGGGGTTTGCCCGTCCTCGGGACCAGTGCGCCTCAGCGAAGATCCGGCGGAACGGAGCCCTGATGCCGAAAGACCTGATCATCGACGGCGAGACGATAGAAGTCGAAGACGGGATCACAGTGCTGCAGGCCTGCGAGCAGGCTGGCGTCGAGATCCCGCGGTTTTGCTACCACGAGCGCCTGTCGATTGCCGGCAATTGCCGGATGTGCCTCGTCCAGGTCGATGGCATGCCGAAGCCGGTTGCCTCCTGTGCGATGGGCGTGAACGATCTGCGCCCGACGCGCGATGGGACGCCGAACCGGATCGACACCCGCTCGCAGGTGGTCAAGAAGGCGCGCGAAGGCGTGATGGAGTTCCTGCTGATCAACCATCCGCTAGACTGTCCGATCTGCGATCAGGGTGGCGAGTGCGATCTGCAGGATCAGGCGATGGCGTTCGGCATGGGCGGCTCGCGCTATTCCGAGAACAAGCGCGCAGTCGAAGAGAAGTATCTCGGCCCGCTCATCAAGACGCACATGACGCGTTGCATCCAGTGCACGCGCTGCGTCCGCTTCATGACGGAAGTTGGCGGCATCGAGGAACTCGGCGCGATTGGCCGTGGCGAGGACATGGAGATCACGACGTATCTCGAGCACGGGATGATGTCGGAGATGTCGGCCAACGTCGTCGATCTTTGCCCCGTTGGCGCGCTGACGCACCGACCGTGGGCCAACAGCATCCGGCCTTGGGAGTTGCGGAAGACCGAGAGCATCGACGTCATGGATGCGGTGGGATCTGCCATTCGCGTCGATACGCGCGGCCGCGAAGTCATGCGTGTGCTTCCGCGCAACAACGATGCCGTCAACGAAGAGTGGATTTCGGACAAGACGCGACACGTCGCCGATGGGCTTCGTGCTCAGCGGCTAGACCGGCCGTACGTGCGAAAGGACGGCCGGCTTCAGCCTGCGAGCTGGGACGAGGCGTTTGCGATCGTGGCGGCCAAATTAACGGGCACAGCCCCGGATCGCATCGGCGCTCTTGCCGGTGATCTTGTCGGCGCTGAGGAAATGTTCGCGCTGAAGGACCTGATGGGACGCCTTGGCGTCGCCAGCATTGACTGCCGTCAGGCGGGCGAAGCGCTGGATCCGTCACTCGGGCGGTCGAGCTATATCTTCAACCCGGGTATCGCGGCGATCGATGAAGCCGACACGATCGTGCTGGTCGGGACGCATCCGCGGGTCGAGGCACCAGTTCTCAACGGGCGCATCCGCAAGCGCTGGCGGCAGGGCGGCCTGAAGGTGTTCGCCGTCGGCCCGGACGTCGACCATGGCTACGAAGTCAGACAGCTCGGTACCGGTCGCGAAGGGCTCTCGAAGATCAAAGACGGCAAGGCCGATCTTGGCGAGCACGTGATCTTTATCGTCGGCATGGGCGCGGTGAGCGGTCCATCCGGCGCGTCGACGCTGGCGCTTGCCGGCGATGTCGCGAAGTCCGTCGGCGCCATCAGCGAGGACTGGAATGGTTTCGCGGTCCTGCACACAGCGGCGGCCCGCGTTGCAGGGCTCGACCTTGGTTTTGTTCCGGCTGAGGGCGGCAAGACGGCAGCAGAGATCGCAGCCGGCGGCGTTGACGTGATCTTCAACCTCGGCGCCGATGAGATCGAGATCGCCGACGGACCGTTTGTCATCTACCAGGGCCATCACGGCGATCGCGGCGCGCACCGCGCCGACGTCATCCTGCCGGGCGCGGCCTACACCGAAAAGAGCGCAACGTTCGTCAATACGGAAGGCCGCGCGCAATTGACGGCGCTCGGCGTCTATCCGCCGGGCCAGGCGAAGGAAGACTGGTCGATCCTGCGCGCCTTGTCCGAGAAGGTCGGCCACGCGCTCCCGTATATCGATCTCGCGCAGTTGCGCGCCGCGATGTATCGCGCGGCGCCAGCGCTCGCGCGGATGAATACGCGGACCGCAGCGCCGCTCGATGGCGTTGAGGCCTTAGCACGACGCAGTTCCGGCTCCGCAGTTGGTGCGTTCGAATTGCCGATCCACGATTTCTATCAGACCAACGCGATCGCCCGTTCATCGAAGGTGATGGCCGAGCTGAGCGCTCTGCGGGCCCAGGCGGCGCCGCAACGTGAAGCAGCGGAGTAGCGGGCACTCATGGAAACTGCCGCATACCTCTGGTCGACGTACGGCTGGCCGCTCGTCATCATGGTCGGGCAGAGCGTCCTGCTGCTCGTCGCGCTGCTTTTAATCGTCGCTTACCTCCTGCTGCTCGACCGCAAGGTCTGGGCCGGCGTCCAGATGCGCAAGGGCCCGAACGTGGTGGGGCCGTTCGGCCTGCTTCAATCGTTTGCGGACCTGCTGAAGTTTGCGCTCAAGGAACCGATCATTCCGGCCGGCGCCGACAAGGCTGTCTTCCTCATCGCGCCACTCATCACGGCCGTACTCGCGCTGACAGCCTGGGCCGTGATCCCCGTCAACGAGACCGAGGAATGGGGCCGCTGGGTCATTTCGGACCTCAACGTCGGTATCCTCTACATCCTCGCGTTGTCGTCGCTCGGCGTCTACGGCGTCATCATGGGCGGTTGGGCGTCGAACTCGAAATACCCGTTCATGGGCGCGCTTCGCTCCGCGGCCCAGATGGTGTCCTACGAGGTCTCAATCGGCCTCGTCATCGTCACCGTCCTGCTGCTCGTCGGCTCGCTCAACATGACCGACATCGTCAACGCGCAGCAGACTGGGGTAGGCACCGGCCTCGGGATGCCGGCGAGCATGCTCGATTGGTACTGGCTCGCGCTGTTCCCGATGTTCATTGTTTTCTTCATTTCGGCGCTGGCTGAGACCAACCGTCCGCCGTTTGATCTTCCCGAAGCTGAATCGGAACTCGTCGCGGGCTTCATGGTCGAGTACGCGTCGACGCCCTACCTGCTCTTTATGCTCGGCGAGTACGTCGCCATCACCATGATGTGCGCGCTGACGACGATCCTGTTCCTCGGTGGATGGTTACCGCCGCTCGACATCGCGCCGTTCAACTGGGTACCCGGTGTCATCTGGTTCCTGCTCAAGCTCATCTTCGTGTTCTTTATGTTCGCGATGGTGAAGGCGATGGTGCCGCGCTATCGCTACGACCAACTCATGCGCCTCGGCTGGAAAGTGTTCCTGCCGCTATCTCTGATTATGGTTGTGGTGGTTGCAGCCGTGCTCCACTTCGGTCGAGGTGCTGCGTGAACGCGGCACAGCAGTCTCAGCCAATCGAGGCCGGCGACCTCCCTTTAAGCGGGCGTTGCTATTGCGGGGCGGTGGCCGTTTTTGCCTCAGCACTGCCTGCGACGGTGTCGTACTGCCATTGCATCGATTGCCGCCGCATCACGGGCGCACCGGTTGCCGCACTCGCAGCCTTTCGTTCAGACGATGTCGAGATCCGAGGCCCGGAAAGACCCGCTAAGGTGTCAGGCACAGGCTTCAGCCGAACCTTCTGCGCAGACTGCGGAACTCCGATCGCGTTTCGGGGCGACTATGTGCCGGGCCAGACTTTCCTGCATCTGAGCCTGTTTGACGACGCTGATCGACTGGTCCCCACGCTGCACAGCTACGAGAGCCGCCGTCTGCCGTGGCTGCACATTGAAGACACCGCCGAGCGTTTCGAGACATCTTCCCGAGCCGCGCTTAATGGCGCGCTTGAGCAGCGCGAGACCTGATCTGATGTTTGGGATGTCCCCAGCCATGACCGGCGCCGTCATCGGGCTCGCGCTCGGCGTGATGAACTTCATCATCCTTCGCATCGTCGCCGACAGAACGACGGATAAGGCCAAGCCCGCCACGGTTGAGCGTCAGGGCGGCACCGGCGCGGTCCTGAAGATCGCAGCCATCGGCGATCTGATTATCTTCCCGATCGCCGGTTACGCGATCGGCTACTTCTTCTTCACGCCTGCCATCTGAGGCCAGCGATCATGAACCCGGCATCCACTCTTAAGAGCCTGTTTCTCAGCGAGTTCGTCTCGGCGTTTTTCCTGACGATGCGCTATCTGTTCAAGCCGAAAGCGACGCTAAATTATCCGTTCGAGAAGGGGCCGCTGTCGCCGCGCTTTCGCGGCGAACACGCGTTGCGGCGATATCCGAACGGCGAAGAGCGCTGCATCGCTTGTAAGCTTTGCGAGGCGATCTGCCCGGCGCAAGCGATCACCATCGAGGCCGGCCCGCGCCGCAACGATGGGACGCGGAGGACGACGCGCTATGACATCGACATGGTCAAATGCATCTACTGCGGGCTTTGCCAGGAGGCCTGCCCGGTCGATGCCATTGTCGAAGGCCCGAATTTCGAGTTTGCGACCGAGACCCGTGAAGAGCTGTATTACAACAAGGAACGGTTGCTCGAGAATGGCGACCGCTGGGAACAGGCCATAGCGCGCAACCTTGCCCTCGATGCCAAATATCGATGACGAGCCGGGCTGGCTTGATCTTTTGTCGTCCTTGTCGGACGAGGAACTCGCCAAGTATGGCGAGATCGTTGTGGATCAAGCCGCGATCGAATGGCAGCGGGCGGCGGCTCAGGTCGTCTGCGCGATTGCCGCACTTTCGCTCACGGCGGCTTCGCTTTATCTCGGCCTCGCCGGAGCCGCGACGCGCACGGCACTCGCGACCGGCGCTCTCGGGCTTGGTGTCGGCTATTGGCCCTGGCGGAAGGCGCGCACGCGTCGTCTTTGGAAGACACATCATGAAGCGGTTGCGCGCGAGAAAGAACGTCGGGACTTCGGCGCGGGCTGAACAGAGCCCGGTGCTTCGGCCGACTTACGGCCGAGCGTGAGCGGAGCCCAGGGGCAACCACCATGGAATTGACGACCGTCTTTTTTTACCTGTTCGCAGGCCTCTCGGTGCTGACCGCGACCATGGTGATTGTCGCGAAGAACCCGGTGCACGCGGTTCTCTTCCTCATCGCGACGTTTTTCTGCGCAGCCGGCCTCTTCATTCTGATGGGTGCTGAGTTCCTGGCGATGCTCCTGATCATCGTCTACGTCGGCGCCGTCGCAGTGCTGTTCCTGTTTGTCGTCATGATGCTCGACGTCGACTTCGCCGAACTGAAAGCAGGCTTCATCCGGAGCGCCGGTTCGGGCCTTATCATCGGCGGGGTGGTGCTGGCCCTTCTGATCAGTGCCGTCGGCCTATCGCTCTTCGATGCGCAAACGCCCGGTGTGCCCGCAGCCCCGATCCCGCCGGGCGGCGCAAACGTCACGAATACGGAAGCGCTCGGCCGCATCATCTACACCAAGTACATCTTCTTCTTCCAAGGCGCCGGGCTCATCCTGCTGGTCGCGATGGTCGGCGCAATCGTGCTGACGCTGCGCAAGACGGAAGGGGTCAAGCGCCAGTCGATCGCAGCCCAAAATGCACGCCGGCCTGAAGAGGCTGTCGAAGTCGTGCCCGTGCGGCCAGGTCAGGCGGTCGTGCCAAGCAGCGACGGATCGAGCGCATGATCGAAGAGCTTCTTCCGCTTCTGTTTCTGTTCGGCGGCGGCGGACTGGTGGTCGGCTACGTCGTTGTTCGTCTGATCACGTACTTTGCCGACTGGCGGCCGCTTTCCTGGATCTTGCTGGTCGCAGGGCTCGCGGGTGCCGGCATCATGGCAGCCTTCTCGTTCGCGACAATTACTGATCCTTCACCGGCAACGATACTGCTGCCGGGTACACTGGCACTGACCGGCGCCGGCATCGGCGCGGCGGTTGCCGGCGTCCGGACCCTTTCGGCCGGCGGCCGGAAGCTCAGGAACGCGCCAAAGGCAGCAGGATAATTCGCGATGGGCGTTGGCCTCGGACACTACCTCACGGTTGCCGCGATCCTGTTCACCATCGGGATCCTCGGCATCTTCCTGAACCGCAAGAACGTGATCGTCATCCTGATGTCGGTCGAGCTGATGTTGCTTGCCGTCAACATCAACCTCGTCGCGTTCTCGGCGTTCTCTGGCGACCTCGTCGGTCAGGTGTTCGCGATGATGGTGCTGACGGTTGCCGCCGCCGAAGCCGCCATCGGTCTCGCCATCATCGTCGTCTACTTCCGCAACCGCGGCTCAATCGCCGTTGAGGACGTGAGTATGATGAAGGGGTGAGCTGCGGGCAGTTGGTAGTGAGTAGTTTTGGGTGAGTAGTGTGTAGCTTTGGCGGGGACTTACCGAGAGCTTGTGGCTTGGCAGAAGGCGATGGATTTGGCCGAGTTGGTCTACCGGGTTACGGCGCAGTTTCCGGTGGAGGAGCGCTACGGTCTGACGTCTCAGATGCGGCGTTCAGCGGCCTCGATCCCGGCGAACATTGCAGAGGGTCAGGGGCGCGAAACGAGCGGAGCGTTTGTCCAGTTTCTTCGCGTTGCGCAAGGCTCGCTCAAAGAACTTGAAACGCATTCTCTGTTGTCCGAACGCCTCGGATATCTCGCAGGGACGGATGCAAAGCTGACACTCACGCAGTGCGGTGAAGTCGGAAGAATTCTGCGAGCGCTCATTCGCGCTGTCCAAAGAAAGGACAACTCATGAATGTGAGAGCGTCTCCGTTCAGCGCGAACGGCTCGTCGCCCCGCGCGACAAACCACGAACCACGAACGACGAACTCCCGACCCTACACCACTAACTACTCACCACTCACTATTCCCTCACAGCGAGCGGAGCTCGCGGCATGATCTACCAATCCATCGTTTTCCTCCCGCTGGCCGGCGCTCTCATCGCGGGGCTGTTCGGGCGTGCGATAGGCCATCGGCCGGCTGAGATCATCACCACCGGATTGATGGTGATCGCAGCCATCCTCTCATGGGTCGTGTTTTTCGACGTCGGCTTTGGCCAGCAGACGGTGAAGGTCCCGATCGCCCGATGGATCACGTCGGGCAACCTCGACGTCTCGTGGTCGCTTCGGATCGACACGCTGACGGCCGTGATGCTCGTCGTCGTCAACACTGTCTCCTCGCTCGTGCACCTCTATTCGATCGGCTACATGCACGACGACCCGGCGCGCGCGCGGTTCTTCTCGTATCTGTCGCTGTTCACGTTCGCGATGCTGATGCTCGTGACGTCGGACAACCTCCTGCAAATGTTCTTCGGCTGGGAAGGCGTCGGCCTCGCGTCGTATCTGCTGATCGGGTTCTGGTACAAACGCCCTGCTGCAAACGCGGCCGCGATGAAGGCCTTCATCGTCAACCGCGTCGGCGACTTCGGCTACGCGCTCGGCATCTTCGGCATCTTCGCTGTCTTCCAGTCGATCCAGTTCGACACGATCTTTGCAGCCGCCGAGACCGCGCGCGGACAGACGATGGAGTTTGCCGGCTATCAGGTCGACATCCTGACGCTGCTTTGCCTGCTTCTGTTCATGGGCGCGATGGGTAAGTCGGCCCAGTTCCTGCTGCACACGTGGCTGCCGGACGCGATGGAGGGGCCGACGCCGGTGTCAGCGCTCATCCATGCCGCAACCATGGTGACGGCGGGCGTGTTCCTCGTCGCGCGGATGTCGCCGCTGTTCGAGTATGCGCCGGCGGCATTGGCGTTCGTGACCGCCATCGGAGCGATCACCGCATTCTTTGCCGCAACCGTCGGGCTCGTCCAGAACGATATCAAGCGCGTGATTGCGTATTCGACGTGCTCACAGCTTGGCTACATGTTCGTTGCCTGCGGTGTCGGTGCCTACGGTGTTGCGATCTTCCACCTCTTCACGCACGCCTTCTTCAAGGCGCTACTGTTCCTCGGCGCCGGCTCGGTCATCCATGCGATGCACCACGAGCAGGACATGCGGAACATGGGCGGGCTCGCGCCTAAAATCCGCATTACGTGGGCGATGATGTTGATCGGTACGCTGGCGCTGACCGGCGTTGGTATTCCGCATGTGATCGGCTTCGCCGGGTTCTATTCAAAGGACGCGATCATCGAGGCCGCGTTCGGCGCGGGCACCGTCTACCACTACGCGTTCTGGATGCTCGTCATCGCCGCCTTCATGACGTCGTTCTATTCGTGGCGGCTGATGTTCATGACGTTCCACGGCAAGAGCCGGGCGGAGCACGAGACGTTCAAGAACGCCCACGAAAGCCCTTGGGTCATGCTCGGGCCGCTTTTGGTGCTCGCAGTGGGTGCGATCGGAGCTGGTATCGCGTTCAAGAAAGCATTCCTCAGCGATCCGTCAGCGGCATTCTGGAACAAGTCGATCTTCGCCGGTGAGGGCAACACTATCCTTGATGCGATGCACGCGGTGCCGGAGTGGGTGTACTGGTCACCGTTCGCGGCGATGCTCTCAGGGCTCGCGCTCGCCTACCTCTATTACATCGTCAATCCGGCACTGCCGGCGGCGACGGCGCGCGCCTTCAAACCGATCTACCTGTTCTTCCTCAACAAGTGGTACTTCGACGAACTCTACCACTGGATGTTCGTGAAGCCTGCGATGTGGATCGGCCGGGTGTTCTGGAAGACCGGCGATGGCCGCATCATTGACGGGATTGGCCCTGACGGGATCTCCGCACGCGTGCTCGACATTACAGGCCGCGTGGTCAGGCTGCAGACCGGCTACGTCTATCATTACGCCTATGCGATGATGCTCGGGATCGCAGCGCTGCTCATCTACTTCGCATTCGGCGGAGGCGCGGGACGCTGATGTTCGATCTCAACGAAACACCGATCCTTTCGGTCATTACGTTCCTGCCGCTCGTCGGCGTTCTCTTCATTGCGTTCCTGCCGAAGGATGCTGCCCGCAACGCACGTTGGGCTGCGCTCTTCACGACGCTTTTCACGTTTGCCGCGTCGCTTACGATCTGGGTCAACTTCGACACGAGCACCGCGAACTTCCAGTTCGTCGAGGAGTTCGCCTGGTTCGGCCCCGTCAAATACAAGATGGGCGTCGACGGCATTTCGATGCTGTTCGTCATCCTGACGACGTTCCTGATGCCGCTATGCATTCTCGCGAGCTGGGAAAGCATCGGTCATCGCGTCAAGGAATACATGATCGCGTTTCTGCTTCTGGAAACGCTGATGATCGGCGTGTTCTGCGCACTGGATCTGTTCCTGTTCTATCTGTTCTTCGAAGCCGGCCTCATCCCGATGTTCATCATCATCGGCGTGTGGGGTGGACCGCGCCGGATCTACGCGAGCTTTAAGTTCTTCATCTACACGTTGCTCGGCTCGGTCCTGATGCTGCTCGCCATGATGGCGATGTACTGGCAGGCCGGCACGACGGACATCACCCAGTTGCTGGAGACGAAGTTCCCAGCCGACATGCAGTGGTGGTTGTGGCTTGCCTTCTTCGCCTCGTTCGCCGTGAAAATGCCGATGTGGCCGGTGCACACGTGGCTGCCCGATGCCCATGTCGAGGCGCCGACTGCGGGCTCGGTGATCCTCGCCGGTATTCTCTTGAAGATGGGAGGTTACGGCTTTCTCCGGTTCTCACTGCCGATGTTCCCCGTCGCAAGCGCTGAGCTCGCAACAGTCGTCTTCACGCTATCGGTTGTCGCGATCGTCTACACGTCGCTCGTCGCGCTTGCGCAGGAGGACGTGAAGAAGCTGATCGCCTATTCGTCCGTCGCGCACATGGGCTTTGTGACGATGGGCATCTTCACGTTCACGCGGCAGGGCCTGGACGGTGCGATCTTCCAGATGCTGTCCCACGGGCTCATCTCGGCCGCGCTCTTCCTTTGCGTCGGCGTTGTCTACGACCGTATGCATACGCGCGAGATCGCAGCTTATGGCGGGCTAGCGGCGCGCATGCCGATCTATGCGGCCTGCTTCATGGTTTTCACGATGGCCAACGTCGGCTTGCCCGGCACGTCCGGCTTCGTCGGCGAATTCCTGACGCTGCTCGGCGCGTTCCAGGCCAATACCGCCGTTGCGATTGTCGCGACGACGGGCGTGATCCTTTCGGCGGCCTACGCGCTCTATCTCTATCGCCGCATGATCTTTGGTGAGCTTGAGAAGCAGAGCCTGAAAAAGATCATGGACATGAACGCCCGCGAGATGGCCGTCATCGCACCGCTTGTGATCCTGACAATCTTCTTCGGCTTCTACCCGAGCCCGGTCCTCGATGTGACGGCTGCTTCCGTCAAGAACCTCGTCCAGAACTATGAAGCGGCCATCCAGGCAGCGAGCCTTGCTTCCAACTAACGCCAAGCCGCGGACCATCGCATGACCGAACTCTCACAACTGATGCCGCTGCTGCCGGAACTCGTCGTCGCCGTTGGCGCGATGGCGCTTCTGATGATCGGCGTGTTCCTGCCCGAAGACGACGCGAACGCCGAGCGCGTCGGTTGGCTTGCAATCGGTGTTCTCGTCTTTGCCGGTGTCGTTCTGATTCAGGGCGGCAGTGCGGACGTCTCGCTGTTCGATGGCGCATTCGTCAGCGATGCCTTTGCCGTTTTCATGAAGCTCCTCGTCCTTGGTGGCGCGGCAGTCGCGTTGCTCCTCGCGTTCGACGAGTTTCGCCGGCTCGGCATCATGCGCTTCGAGTATCCGGTCCTGATTCTGCTCTCGACCGTCGGCATGATGATCATGATCTCCGCGGGAGACTTGATCGCGCTCTACATCGGCCTCGAGTTGCAAAGCCTCGCGCTTTATGTCGTCGCCGCCTACCGCCGCGACAGCGTCAAGGCGAGTGAGGCGGGGCTCAAGTACTTCGTCCTCGGCGCGCTTTCGTCGGGCATGCTGCTCTACGGCGCGTCATTGATCTACGGCTTCACGGGATCGGTGAACTTCGGAGTGATCGCGAACGCCGCGAAGGGCCCGGAAGCGGCAACCAACCTCTGGCTGATCTTCGGGCTCGTCTTCCTGCTCGTCGGGCTCGCCTTCAAGATCTCGGCGGTGCCGTTCCATATGTGGACGCCGGACGTCTACGAGGGCTCAGCCACCAGCGTGACGGCATTCTTCTCAGCCGCACCGAAGGTGGCCGCCATGGCGCTGCTCACCCGCGTGATGCTTGATGCTTTCCCGGGGATCGGGCTGCAGTGGCAACAGATCATCGCGTTCCTTTCGGTGGCCTCGATGCTGCTCGGCGCGTTCGCCGCGATCGGCCAGACCGACATCAAGCGGATGCTTGCCTATTCCTCGATCGCCAACATCGGCTTCGCGCTGATCGGGCTTGCAGCAAACTCACAGCAGGGGACGCAGGGGGTCGTCGTCTATATGGCGATCTATCTCGTGATGACGCTGGGTGCGTTCGCCTGCGTCCTTGCAATGCGCCGCGACGACGAAGCGATCACTGAGATCTCGCAGTTGTCCGGCCTCGCGCAGACCAACCTGCCGGTCGCCGTTGCGTTCGCAGTCCTGATGTTCTCGATGGCGGGCATCCCGCCGCTCGCGGGCTTCTGGGCGAAGTACTACGTCTTCACCGCCGCGATCCAGGCAGCCCAGGCGCAGCCGGCGCTCTATATTCTGGCGGTCGTCGGCGTGCTCTCGAGCGTGGTCGGCGTGGTCTATTACCTCAACATCGTCGGCAAGATGTTCTTTGCCGAGCCGTCCGAGCCGATGGAGCCGGTGCCGGCGAAGACCTACGCAGTGATTTTCGCATCGACAGTGATCACGCTCGTTGGCTTCGTTGTGCTTGGGCCGTTCGTTGATGCGGCGGATGCGGCGGCGAAGGCGTTCCAGTATTAGCGGCGGCGAGCGCAAGAGCGCCGACGAAGCGGACACGGCTCTGGCGAACGCGCGGGTCCGCCGGACCCGTCGCGGCACCGAGGTTCTCGAAGTTGATACGATCGCCTCGACGAATGCCGCGGCGATGGCAGCAGCCCCCAAGCAGTGCGCGTGCCCGTTCTGGGTGAGTGCGAAATCCCAGACGGCAGGCAGGGGCCGATCCGGTCGCGGTTGGCAGTCGCCCGAGGGCAATCTCGCAGCCTCGATGGCCTTCACGACGACGGCGCCGGCGGATCAGCTCGGGCAGGTGGCGCTCGTTGCAGGTGTCGCGATCGCAGAAGCGGTCCGCGAGATCCTGCCAGCCGAGGTGCCGGAGACCGGAAAGGCCGCGCCCGACGTCCGCCTGAAGTGGCCAAATGACCTGTTGATCAACGGCGCGAAGATCGCAGGCATCCTCGTTGAGGCCTCGCGGGTAGGGCGGGAGGCCGTCGTGGTCGCCGGCTTCGGGCTCAACCTCCGGGCTGCACCGGCGATCCAGGACCGCGCCGTGGCCGCGCTCAGCGACTTTGGCGCCGTCCCTCCGCGCGAGCAGGTCCTCGATATCCTCGATGACGCGTTCGCCGATGCGCTTTGCCTGTGGAACAACGGCACCGGCTTTGCCGACGTGCGCGCCCGCTGGTTGCAAGCGGCGCTCCCAATGAACACATCCATTCGAGTGAACGACGGCCACTCACCGATTTCCGGCGCATTCGCAGGGCTCGGGCCCTCCGGCGAATTGCTGCTCAGTGACCCGAAGGGTCAGATCCGCCGTTTTAGTTTTGGCGATGTTGCCGTCGTGCCGCGGCACGAAGACGAGGATACCTGATGCTTGATGCGGCGCCCCCTGGTCGGGCGGCAGACGACGAAGTCGTGTTTATGCCTCTCGGCGGCGCCGGCGAAATCGGCATGAACGTCTATCTCTACGGGATCGGACCGGAAGACGACCGCGAGTGGCTTATGCTCGACTTGGGGCTTACGTTCCCGGGTCCGGATGAGCCGGGTGTCGATGTCGTGCTGCCCGATCTCACGTTCATTCGCGGTGAGGGTAAGGCGCTCAAGGGCCTCGTCATCACGCACGCGCACGAAGACCACATCGGTGCGGTAATCGAACTGTGGCCGTCGCTTCAGGTGCCGGTCTACGCGACGCCTTTCGCCGCCGGAATGCTGCGCGCCAAGCTTGCCGAGTTCGGGGCCTCTGCGACGCCCGATCTGCATGAGATCGCGATCGGCTCGCGCAAGAAGATCGGCCGCTTCGATATTGAACTCGTCGACATGTCTCACTCGATTCCGGAGACGTCTGCCGTCGCGATGCGGACGTCGCACGGGATCATCTTGCACAGCGCCGACTGGAAGCTTGATCCCGAGCCCTACGTCGGCCGCTCAACCGACATCGACAAGCTGAAGGCGCTCGGCGACGAAGGCATCGCCGCGCTTGTGTGCGATTCGACGAACGCCATGCGCGATGGCCGCTCGCCATCGGAAGCAGAGATCGCAGCCTCGCTCGCAGAGATCGTCAAGGGCTGTCCGCGCCGCGTTTGCGTTACGACCTTCTCGTCCAACGTCGCGCGGATCAAAGCGATCGCGGATGCTGCTGAGGCGGCGGGCCGGACGTTCATCGTCGCCGGCCGCGCGCTGCATCGGGTCATCCAGGTCGCAATCGACACCGGCTATCTGCCCGAGGACTTTTCGTATCACGACCAGGATGCGGTGAAGACGATCCCGGCGGGCAACGTGTTGTTGCTCGTCACCGGCAGCCAAGGCGAATCACGCGCGGCCATGTCTCGCATCGCCGATGACGATCATCCCGCGATCTCACTCGATCGCGGTGACACCGTCATCTATTCGTCGCGGACGATCCCGGGCAATGAGAAGTCGGTCCTGCGCGTCCAGAACAAGCTCGCCGATCACGGCATTACGGTCATCACCGACAACGATGCGCTCGTCCACGTCACGGGGCACCCGCGGCGCGATGAATTGCAGGAGATGTTCTCCTGGACGAAGCCGCAGCTGATGGTGCCGATGCACGGCGAAGCGCGGCACCTGCAGGAGAACGCGCGCCTTGCGAAAGCCGCCGGCATCAAGTCGGTCGCCGATGTCCGAAATGGTGCGATGGTCCGCCTCGCACCGAAGGGCGGCGAGATCGTCGATGACGCGCCGGTAGGCCGTGTCTATCGCGATGGCAAACTGCTGATCCCGGAAGGTGAAGGGTCCGTGCGCGAGCGGCGAAAGCTGTCGCATGTGGGCATCATCTTCGCCTCCGTCGTGACCGACCGGCAGGGCAATGTCGTCGCGGATCCCGACGCGACGCTCGACGGTGTGCCGTTCGAGACCGACGATGGCAGCTCGATGGAAGACCTTGTGCTCGACACGATCGATGCAACGGTCGACCGCATGAACCCCAAGCGGAGGCGCGATCCCGATGCGCTGGCTGACAGCGTACAGCGCGCCATTCGCTCAGCGGTCGATCAGGTCTGGAAGAAGCGCCCGATCGTGAAGGTGCTTGTGAGCGTGGTCGAACGCCGGAAATAGCGAGCGGACGTGCATCGGGCTGGCATCGAGCGTTTTCGGCCTGCGGCAACGGTGTCCGAAAGACGAGGCCGACCGCGGCCGGCGTTGTGGTACGACGATGCTCCGAGATACGCGAAGTCGGACCGCCCGGAATGATCGGCAAACTCAATCACGTCGCGATCGCCGTCCACGATCTGGACGCGGCCGCAAGCGTCTACCGCGACACGCTCGGCGCTGACGTCGGCGCGCCGCAGGATGAGCCGGACCACGGCGTCCGCGTCGTCTTCATCACACTGCCGAACACCAAGATCGAACTTCTGACGCCGCTCGGCGAGGGCTCACCGATCGCAGCCTTTCTCGAGAAGAACGCCGCCGGTGGCATCCACCACGTCTGTTACGAGGTGGACGACATCATCGCAGCGCGCGACCGGTTGAAGGGCGAGGGCGCGCGCGTGCTTGGCGACGGCGAGCCGAAGATCGGTGCGCATGGAAAGCCGGTGCTGTTCCTTCACCCGAAGGATTTCTGCGGCACGCTGGTTGAGCTGGAGCAGGTCTGAATGGATTGGGTTTTCGCAGTCGCCGTCTACTTCGTGACCTGGTGGATCGTTCTATTCGCGGTCCTGCCCGTGTTCGCCCAACCGCAACACGAGGCGGGCGATGTCGTGCCGGGGACGCCGGAAAGCGCACCGGTCTCGTTCAGCTTCGGCCGGCTGGTTCTCGTCAACACGTTGATCTCAACGGTCGTATTTGCAGGCCTCTGGGCGTTCATCGTGTTCGATCCATGGGGGCTCGGCACGCCGCCGGATGTGGTGCCCAAGCTCGGATCGTAGGCCCTCGCCTGGCTCACGAACCTGCCTGCGACGTTGCACTCCCGAGGTTGATGTTGGGCCGCCGAAGGTCGCCGCGCGCAAGGTTTGCGCTCCAGTCGAGCACGCTGCCCTGATAGGTCTCGTCGAAGGCGTTCTTCAGGTTCTCAAGCGAAAGCGCGATTTCGCCAAGGCCGAAGCCGAGCGCTTGATCAAGCATCGAGGCGAGCGTTGCATCGCTGTCATGCTGCGCGTTTTCTAGCGCCTCGTCCCGCAGCTGCCGAAGCTCGTCGAACGCGTCGTCTGCGATCGCCTCACCGTCGGTGAGGCTCGAGATGATTTCGCAGACTTTTTTCCGGAAATCCGACAGCGCATCGTTGAAGTTCGACCCACTTGCGATGGCTGCATCTTCATCTGCGTCGCTGACACGCTCGATCAGGACAATCGAGGTGTAGAGCTTCTCAATCTGGTCGAGCCGCGCATCGATCGGGCTG
>JBCBXS010000110.1:0-7861 GCA_039816475.1 Pseudomonadota bacterium
GTCACTGCTAAAACCGCAGGCGGCCGACAAGACCGTCGAGACCGACAAGACCGACACGCCATCGAAAGCATCACCGGCGAAGTCGCAACCAACCAGCGAACGCAAGGTCGCCGCATCTGCAGCCACGACCGAGCCGACGCAGACCGCAAAGTCGATGACGCCGCAGTCCTGGCTCACGCTCGTCGAAATCCGCACTCCATCTGAAGCGTTCGGGCCCGGCGTGGCGCAGAACCGCTTCGAGCGCACGATGATGGCTGTCGCCCTCGTCGTTGCGTTGATCGCCGGCATGGTCTCAGGGGTCGGCTGGTTGCTGTCGGCCCGCGCGCGCAAGCCGTTCCGACCGGCAGATGCCTACGAAGTCGTCCTCCGCCGCGATGGCGTAAACCTCGAACGGCCCGACGCGCAACTTTGCGGCGAACTCTGCAAGTCAGCGCAGGGCCTCGTTTTCCAGGTCCACGAGTCGCTCGATCAACTGCAGGGCGTCGCCCCGCTCAAGCGCACTCTCACGCGCGAGATCCGGGATCTTGAAACGTACCTTGGCACGCTCGTCGCAAGCGCGCCCGATGGCGAACAGGAATGGCGCCGCATGCGCGCGAAGCTGCAGCGCGTCGTCAACGACATGATGCGGTTGCGCGATATCGTCGAGTCCGCCGAACGGAGCTTGAAGTCGGCGCCATCAAGCCGCGGTCTGCCGCGCGATCGCGATGAGGCGTTCGAAGCGCTGGGTGCGAACCCGACGACCAGCGAAAAGATCCTGAAGAAGCTCGTCGATGCATTGCGCGCGACATGGCATCCGGACCTCGCGACCGACGACGAGGACCGCCGCGCGCGCGAAGACCGGATCAAGCAGATCAACGTCGCGTGGGATCTAATTTCCGGCAAACGCATCGAGGCGTAACGGCCTGAGTCGGGGAGCGCGGCCTGAGCCGAGGTGCCGCGGCGCGCGCGATTGCATCGGTGGCAGGCTTCGCGTCAGGTGCTCCACCATGGCGCTCACTGTGTTGTACCCCGATACGCCCGATCTGCCGCTGCCCGACGGACATCGCTTCCCGGCTCAGAAGTACCGTCTCTTGCGCGATGCGTTGCTGGCCCGCGGCATCATCCGGCCCGAAGAGTTGGAAGCTTCGCCGGAGGCGACAGCACTTGAACTGCTGAGCGTCCACACGGCCGAGTACGTGGCGTCGATCGCCGACGGCACGGTCTCAGAGCAGATCCAGAAGAGCATTGGACTGCCTTGGAGCCCGGTGCTTGCGCGCCGATCCCGGATGACGGTCGGCGGGACGCTCGCCGCCGCGCGGCACGCGCTTTCATCGCCGGCTGGTTGGTCGGGACAGCTCGCAGGCGGTACGCACCATGCTTACTCGGGCCATGGCGCCGGGTTCTGCACCTTCAACGACGTTGCCGTGACGAGCGCGGTCCTGCTCGCCGAGGACGCCGTTGATCGTGTGGCGATCCTCGATTGCGACGTGCATCAGGGCGACGGGACCGCAGCGTTGCTTGCCCCCCGGGCGGACGTCCTCACCGTCTCGATCCACGGGGCGAACAACTACCCCTTCGAAAAGCAGCGCTCCGATCTCGACATCGCGTTGGGCGACGGGGCGGGCGACAAAGCCTACGAGCACGCGCTGGTCGATGCGCTCGAGGCGGTCGCAGCCTTCCAGCCGGACCTGATGCTCTACATCAGCGGCGCCGATATCCTGGCGAAGGACCGCTTGGGCCGGCTCGCTTTGACGCACGAGGGGCTTGCTGCGCGCGACGCACTTGTTTTTCAGTTCGCTCGCAGGCGCGGTCTGCCCGTCGCGATCGCAATTGGTGGTGGCTACGCCCGCCCGATCGATGCAACGGTCGAAGGCTACGTCCAGACGTTCCGCACCGCAGTTGATGTGCTTGGCCGCTGAGGCATCGCCGCCGTCGCCGAGGTCCGCATCCGCCAGCAACGAGATCGGTCCATGCCGAGATTGACGTTCCAGCTCCACAGCGACCAGACGCAGGAGACCGCGTCCGTCGACATTGACAGTCTGGTGCTCGCTGGCTGGACCGGGCGTGATGCCGCCAAGGTTCAGGAACACATCGACGAGCTGGCCGAGCACGGCGTCGCGGCGCCGAGCCAGACTCCGATGTTCTATCGGACGTCGGCGAGCCTGATCGGGCAGTCGCCCCAGCTCGAAGTGCTCGGACCCGATACCTCAGGCGAAGTCGAGTACGTGCTGTTTCGATGTGAGGGCGAGACGTGGGTGACCGTCGGGTCCGATCAGACGGACCGCAAGCGCGAGGGTGACATCGGCGTTGCGCTATCAAAGCAACTGGCAGGCAAGGTCATCGCGACGGAGGCCTGGAGGCTCGATGACGTCATCGGCCACTGGGACCAGATCGAGATTGCAGCCGAGATCGTGACGGGCGGCCAGCGCGAGACGTATCAGCGGGCGGTGCTCGGCGATATCAAGCGCCCGGAGGACCTGATCGCCGGCGCCACGGACGGCGCTGCCGAATTGCCTGACGGCCGGCTTCTGATGAGCGGAACGCCGCCTGCGATCGGCGGCATTCGCGGTGCGGACCGCTTCGAGATGTTACTCCGCGATCCGGCGCGGGAGCGCAGCATTGCGTTCGGCTACGACATCAAAGTTCTGCCGATCATCGCCTGACGTGCACGCCGCGCCGCCGCCGATCCAATCGTGCCGCGGCTTAAGCGAAGCCGTCTGCGAGGTGGAACATGAACCAGATGATGCCGGCCGCTATCAGCAGTCCGATCAGGCCCGGCCAGAAACTGTAGTAGTTCGAAATATCGCCTTCGTCGTCGTCACCGGTGTGCATGGGCTGTGATCTCTCTCGTTGTCTCTGTCGTCGTGCCGGCCCGCTAGCCGCGTGACCATTCGGTCAACGTCTGCGGCAGCCAGAGCGCGATCTCCGGAATGAACATCACCAGCAGCATTCCGATGATCTGCAACACAATAAACGGGAGCACCGCGACAAAGATCTCCTGCAGCTGGATGTCCTTCGGCGCAACGGACTTCAGCCAGAAGCACGCGGGCCCGAACGGCGGCGACAGGAAGTAGATCTGGATGTTCATGACGAACAGGACGCCGAACCAAACGGCGGCCCAGTCCGGCGTCATGCCAAGCGCCGGCGCCATGTCTCGGACGACGGGCGCGAACACCGGCACGGTAATGAAGATGATCGCGATCCATTCCATGAATGTGCCGAGGATCACGAGGATCATCATCATCACGAAGATGGTGCCGAGCGGTCCGAGGCCCGTTTCGGCAATGAGTGAGCGCATGAAGTCAGCGCCACCGATCAGGTTATAGAGCCCGACGAACGCGACCGCGCCGAGGATCAGCCAGATGATCGTGCCGACGACGGTCATGGTGTTGGCAAGCGCTTCGCGGAGCAGCTTGTAGCTGAATTGCAGGCGGACGGCTGCGACGACGATCGCGCCGAAGACGCCGACGGCTGCGGCTTCCGTGACACTGGCGATGCCGCCGTAGATCGAGCCCATGACACACGCGATCAACAGGATGCAGAGCCCGACGGCGATCAGTCGGCTTGTGCCGAGCGGTTGGACGTCGCCGCCGGTCATGGCTGCGATCTCAGCCGCGGTTGGCGCAAGCTTCGGGTTCAGGTTGCAGCGGATGAGCACGTAGGTGACGTAGAACGTCGCGAGCATTAGGCCCGGGATGAAGCCGGCTGAGAACAGATCGCCGATCCCGACGTTGGCCGAGAGGCCGTAGACGATCATGACGATCGACGGCGGGATGAGCGTCGCAAGCGCACCGGCGGCGCAGATGAGGCCGATCGTCAGTTTCCGGTCATAGCCAAGGCGCAACATCTGCGGGAGTGCGACGAGGCCGAGCATGACGATCTCGCCGCCCATCACGCCGGACATGGCAGCCAGGATGACGGCCACAACCGTGGTCTGAAGCGCGACGCCGCCGCGGAAGGACCCTGCGAAGATGCTCATTGCATCGAACAGGTCCTGCGCAATGCCGGCCCGTTCGAGGATCGAGGCCATCAAGACGAAGAACGGCACCGCGACGAGGGGATACTTCTCCAGGAGGTCGAGTGCATTCGTCGAGACGAGGAACATGCCGCTCGTCCCGTAGAAGAGCAGCGCCGAGACGACTGAGATGATCAGTGTGACGATGCCGAGCGGCATACCGGTCATCATCAGCGCGATCAGGGCGAGAACAATTACGAGGCTGATGGTTGCGATGCCGACGCTATCGCGGTCGACGCGGAACAGATCGACGACCTCGGAACTCCGCTCGGCGAGTTGCGCCGAGACGTACCCGAGGCCCGCCTCTTCGCCCATATAATGGCCCCACACTTGGAGCCCGAGGCGGGCGACGATCAGGGCAAGCACCACCATCGTTGCGATGCGCCAGATATTGGCCTCGAAGTGTCGGTGCAGGTTGACCAGCAACTGCACGAGATAGAGGAAGAGGCCGCAGAACAGGATGGTCTTGAGGACCATCGGCAGCGGTGAGTTGAAGGCGGAGCCAGCGCGCTCGACGCCGTCGATGGCATCAAGGGCGCGGACGAGCGTGTCCGATGAGAGCACGTAAAGTGCGAAGACGCCGACGACCATCGCGAAGAGGTCGAGCCACCAGCGGACGCGGTCCGGCGCCATCAGATAGAAGACGGTGATCCCGATGTGCCGCTTCTGAAGCGTGACGAAGCCTGCCGAAAGCATCCACGCACAGGCACAGAGCACCATGACGACTTCGAAGGCCCATTGCGTGGGCGCGTTGAAGACGTACCGGGCGACGACTTCGTAGAGCGTGGCGCCGGCGGCGACGATGTAGAGGTTTCCGACGGCGAGGCCGGTGAAGCGGCTGACGTGGTCAACGGCCTTCGAAAACGCGCCGACGTCCTGTTCGCCACCGCGGAGTTCGGCTTCGGTTACAGCCGCCATTGCGGACCCTCTTCTGTCGGTGCTGACGCGCGCCGATGGTGACGCGTCTCGGTGCGGGAGTGACTTACCGGTCGCCGCTAAGGTGAGCAGGGCGCCGCGAGGTCAGAGGAAGCCGGACGCGCAGGCGCCCGGCTTCGGTGATCGGTATGTGGGACCGGTTGGCCCACCCGGATTACTGCTTAAGCAGGCCGATCTTCTTCATGTACGACATGTGCGCGTCGAGAGCTTCCTTCGCCAGCGGTGTCTTGGCGGCAAAGTCGTTCCAAGCGCCAACGGCGATCTCGCGAAATTTCGCGCGCTCTTCCGTCGACCAGTCGATGACCGTGACGTCGGAACCGTCGGAGTACTTCTCGGCGATTGCTGCGTCCTGGAGCTTCGCCTGACGACGCATGTCGTCGTAAGCGGCGAGGTACCAGACTTCGAGTGCGCTCTGGTCTGCCTTCGAGAGCTTCTCCCAGGTCTTCTTGTTCATGACGAACTGGAGAACCGCCATCGAGTGGATGCCCGGGTAGATCGGATACTTCGCGATCTTGTGCATGCCGCTGGCTTCATTGTTCACGAGCGCGGAGGCATCCGCGGCATCGATCAGCTTCTTCTCAAGAGCCGTGTAGACTTCCGAGAACGGCAGTGACACCGGCGCGGCACCAGCGCGCTTGAAGACTTCGGCGGCGAGGCCTTCCGGCGAGCGGACCTTCACGCCCTTCATTTCTGCGACCGTCTTGATCGGGATCGTCGAGACGAATGCTTCCTTGGCGTAAGGACCGGCACCGATCACATGCAGCTTGCCCTTCGTGTACTTGTCGTAGGCCTTCTGCAGAATCTCCTTGCCGCCACCGTGTGCGAAGAAGGTGCGCACCTGGTCGACCGTGTCGTACCCGGCAATCAGGTCACCGAGGATCGCGAAGACAGGATCGCGGCCCGAGAAGTAGCTGACCGCGTTGAGGTCACCATCGAGGATGCCGTTTGCGACAGCATCGATCGTCTCGCGGTGCGGGACGACAGCCTTCGTTGGCAGCACTTCGATCTTGAGACGACCGTCTGTCATCTCAGCGAGCTTCGGTGCCCAGTTGTCCGTCATGAAGCGGTGCGCCCAGTCACCGGCTTTCGAGCTGGCCTGCACCTTGATGGTTTTGGCAGCAATGGCGGGTGCCGCCGTCATCGCCAAAGCTGCGCCCGCAATCGCGAGCCCTTTCAAAATTCGCATGCGTTCCTCCGAAACGTTTTCCCGCACGGCGCAGGTTGCTGTGCCGTGACGCGAGCCGGTCAGACGTAATCGGAGATGCCGGAAGGCGCGTTGACGAGCCTGGATCGGTCGCGCCGGACGGTCCCGCCCAACACGTCTCCAAGCTCAAGATTCCTCCCAGGCGACCGATCTTCCGCCGTCGCTCGAAAAACAGACTGCCGCGTCGGGAAGTCCATGGCAACAGGAAGACCAGCACGGCTGCACAACGCAGACCTGCGATTGCAGGCGCCCTTGGCGATGGAACCCGGAGCGTTAGCCGAGTTTCTTAAGACTGTTTGCGACCTCTCGTGCGCCGTGGAGCAGGAAGGCATGTTCGGAGGCGACAAAGTACATCGTCACGCCGAGATCGTTGAGTTCCTTCGCGCTCGCCGTTGACGGTGCAAACGTCATGAAGCACTTGCCGTGCGCCTTCGCGGCGATCCCGACGCGACGCATGATGTCTCGGACGGCAGGGTCGGCGACGTCGGTCTTGCCGAGGCAAACGGCCATATCGGCGGGGCCGACGAAGACGCCGTCGAGCCCGTCGACCGCACAGATGTCATCGATAACATCGACGGCTTCCGGTTCTTCGATTTGCGCGATGACGATCGTCTCGCGCTGGCTCTTTTCGAGAAGCTCGGGCATGCCGCGCGTTGCGTAACCGGCCCAACGGGTTGAGCCTGCAAAGCCGCGACCGTAGTGACCGAACCGCGCCCACTTCGCGATGTTGCGCGCCTTCTCAGCCGTGTCGACGTGCGGCACGACGATGCCAACGGCGCCGCTGTCGAGCGCGATCAGGATCTGCGCCTGGGTGCCTTCCGGGACGCGGACCAGCGCCGGCAGGTTGTTTGCCATCGCGACGGCGAGGCACGCGTCCATGCTGCGGCGATCGAACGGCGCGTGCTCGGCATCGAGGCAGATGAAGTCGAGCCCCGACATCGCGAGCACTTCCATCTGTTCGTAAGCCGGAGTCTTGATGAACGTCCCGCCGAGGATCTCGCCGTCGGCCATGCGCTTGCGCAACTGCGTGTGTTTCGATGCGGTCATAGCGTGGGCTCCTCCAGGCGATTGTTTGTTTGCGGGAAGAGTATCGAGCCCGACCCTTAAGGCAATGGCCTGGTGCGTCAGGTCCGATCGGGCTTCAGAACAGAGAGCAGATTGCGCGCGGTTGCCTCGGCCATGCGCTCGAGCGCTTCGGCCGTGGTCGCCGCCGGATGCGGTGTGACGAGGATGCGGTCACGCGCGAAGAAGGGGTGATCGGCCGGCGGCGGCTCGACGGCGAAGACGTCTGTTCCAGCACCGCTGATGTGACCGTCGTCGATCGCGGCCACGAGGGCTGCCTCGTCGACGATCCCGCCGCGCGCGCAATTGATGATCATTGCACCGGGCTTCAGCGCGCCGAGTTCGCGCGCCCCGATCAGGTGACGCGTCTCCGGTGTGAAGGGGACGTGGACACTCAGGATGTCGGCCTCGCCGAGCGCCGATCGGAAATCGACGACCCGCTCGCAGTCGAGGGCTGACGCGGTCGCAGCATCCAGCATCGGATCAGCGGCAATCACGCGGACGCCAAAGGCGCGCAGCCGCGGGATCAATTGCCGCCCGGTTCTACCAACGCCAACAACCAGCGCCGTGCGGCCCGCCAGATCAAATGCGCCGTGATCGGAGTTGCGCGCATGAAAGTGCCCCCGCCGCGTCTCAGCGTCGAAAAACGCAAGCCGCTTTGCGAG
>JBCBXS010000111.1:0-7799 GCA_039816475.1 Pseudomonadota bacterium
GCACATTCGAGGCACACGTCCTCGATCAGCCTCTCCCGCGCGAACTCGACGTGATGTCAGCGCTGACCAACTGGCAGAAGTCGAATGTCGGCGTCAGCGGTCAGCCGGGGCGTGGCCCACCGCGAAGTCATTCCGGCCTGTCTGATCCCGCCCGCTGACGAGCCACAATGGCCGCGTCGCAAACGCGACGGGGATCCCGCTCTTGCCGTCAGCCGGCCGAAGGTTGCGCTCGAATACGGACGTCCCGGGCATATAGCGAAGCGCGACGCCTGCGCGTCTCCGGTCCGACGTGTTCGCCGCCGCGCCGTGGATCATATATACGTCGTGGAACGACATCTGTCCGGGCTCGAGCTCGATGAGCTTCGCGTCCGCTTCATCGAACGCGTCCGCCGACGTCTTCTGCGAAAGAACCAGATCCTCACGGTCCTCCGTCATGTGCGGGTGCAGTTCGCGGTCTGCATGCGAGCGCGGAATCACCTTAAGGCACCCATTCTCGCGATCCGATCGATCGAGCGCGATCCAGACGGTGCACGTTGCAAGCGGGCGGATCGGCCAGTAGTGGCCGTCCTGATGCCACGGCGTCTCAAAACCGCTACCGCCCGGCTTACAAAAGATGTGGCAGCCCCAGAGGATCACGTCATCGCCGATGAGCTGCGAAACGGCGCGAACGATCTCCGGGTCGTGTGCGAGATCGAGAAAGTCGCGGCTGCCTTTCACCCCCTCATCGTTGCGGCCTTCGATATGCGCGGAGACGAGCTTCTCGGGCCGCACGCCGGGGTTTTCGCGGATCAACCGATCCAGTGTGTCGCGAAGGGCGCGGACCCGATCGTCTTTGAGGCGAAACGAGGGGATGACGTAGCCGTCGTCGGCGTACGCGGCGACTTCCTGTTCCGTCAGCACGGTCATCGGTCTGCTCCTTGGTTTTCCCGGGCACGGTCGCGCGATCAGTCACGCGTCGCGAACGCGTAACTCGCGATCGTCATTTACGAGTTCTTCGCGCACGTAATCGTCCCAGTTGCCAAGCTCGGGCCCGAGTGTCCGGACCTCCCCGGGCGTCAGGCTCAAGCGCGGCAAGGCATCGGGGACGACGACTTCGCCCACACGTGCGTCGTCGTCATGCATCGCCTTAAGTACGCCGCGGGCTGCGAAGTGCGGATCTGCGAAGATGTCCGCGATCGAGTTGATCGGGCCGCACGGCACGTCGCCCTCGGTACAAAGCCGGACGACATCTGCCATCGGATGCGCGCTCGTGAAGGCCCGCGTGACGCCGTCAACGAGATCGCGGTCAGCAAGACGTGACGCCGTAGTCGGATGGGACTCGGCAAGATCGCGCCGACCCAGAACATCGTTTGGACGACAACGCGCCCACATCCGATCCGATGTGCAGGCGATCGCGACCCAGTTGCCGTCACTGCACGCAAAGTGGCCGTGCGGGCAGGCATTGCGCGTCGACAGCCCTTCCCGCTCCCGGACGATGCCCTTGGCGGCATAGAGCGGCGCCATCTCATCGAGCACGCGGAAGATCGATTCAAACAGCGCAACGTCGATCACCTGGCCCTTGCCGGTCGCCTCCGCCGTGCGCAGTGCGAGCAAGACGCCGAGAGCGCCGTACATCCCTGAAAGATAATCGGCGAGCGATGTCGAGCCGGGCGTCACCGGCGGCCCGTCGGGCAAGCCTGCGAGGTAGGTGAGGCCGCCGAACGCATGGCCGATCCGCGCGAAGCCCGGCCGGTCGCGATAGGGGCCCGTTTGCCCGTAGCCGGAGATGCGCAACATCACGAGCCGGGGATTGAGTTCGAGCAGCACATCGGGACCGAGCCCCCAGCGCTCGAGCGTTCCGGGTCGGAAATTTTCCGCCAGCACGTCAGAGCGACGCACGAGCTGCTTCAGAATCCCAGCGTCGTCAGCGCTCTTAAGGTCCAGCGTAACGGACTGCTTGTTGCGGGCTTCCGACAACCACGCGAGCGTCCGGCCGTCGGCGTCCGTCGGCGTACCAAACCGGCGCATGGGATCGCCGCCATCGGGATGCTCGATCTTGATAACCTCGGCGCCGAACTCACCGAGGATCGCCGCTGAGAAGGGCGCTGCAATGAACGTTGCGAGATCGAGAACACGGACGCCTGCGAGCGGCTGCGGGACCGCCGGATTGCCTGGCGCTTCGCGCCCGGTCTCTCGGGTGCCCGTCACGTCAGACCGACTCCGGTGGCAGGCGCGAGGCTGCGCTTAAGCCGCCGTCGACGACGATCTCTGTCGCAGTCACGTAGCGGGACTCATCGGACGCGAGGAACAGCGCTGCCTGCGCCACATCCCAACCATCGCCCATGTGCCCCATCGGGACCTGTGCATCGCGCCGCCGCTTCAGCGCTTCCACATCGCCGTCAGCGCGCGCGGTCGCAAGGCGCGCGGCGACCAGCGGCGTGTTCATGAGGCCCGGCACGATCGTGTTCACGCGGATCTTCTGAGCTGCGTACTGGACCCCGGTCACCTGACTGAACTTGATGACGCCGGCTTTCGACGCCGCGTAGGCTGCGACGTCCGGGCCGAAGTGCCTGAGCGCTGCAATCGAGGCGAGGTTTATAATCGAGCCACCGGACCCGTCCGCCTTAAACTGGCGCTGCATCACCGGGATGACGTGCTTGCAGGCAAGGAACACGTAATCGATGTTCGTTGCGAACTGGCGTTGCCACGCCTCTGTCGTCAGCTCAACAGGGCCTCCCGGCACAGAGCCGCCGACATTGTTAACGAGAACGTCGATCCGGCCGAACCGCGTAACGCAGGCCGAGACGGCCGCTTCAATCGCCGCGTCATCAGTGACGTCGCACGCTGCAATTTCGATCTCGCCGTCTTCATTGCGAACCAGCCGTGCGGTCTCTTCAGCCGCCGCAGGATCGATATCCGTGCCGTGGAGTTTGGCACCCTCGCGCGCAAAGAGGACCGCCGTCGCCCGACCGTTGCCGAAGCCGGGCCCGACGGAGCCGACACCGAATATGAGTGCGACTTTGCCTGAAAGCCGCCCGCCTTCAGCCGCCACGGGCTTTCTCCTCGCCATCGTGCGCTGCGCATTGGTCGGCGGCGCTTCGAACGCGACGATGCCACGGCGCCGGAAGCATGGGAAGCGAAGCGGTCGACGTGCCGTCGCGCGCTATTGCGCCGCCTCGAGGCGTCCGTTTGCGAATTGCAGATCGGCGAGGCGCGCGTAGAGCCCGCCCTTCGCGATCAACTCGGCGTGGGTCCCGCTCTCCGCGATCGTACCCTGATCCAGCACGCAGATGCGGTCGGCACCTTGGATCGTCGCAAGGCGGTGCGCGATGGCAAGCGTTGTCCGGCCCTGCATGACATGATCGAGTGCTGCCTGGACTGCGCCCTCGTTTTCGGCATCGAGCGCGCTGGTCGCCTCATCGAGCAACAGGATCGGCGCGTCGCGAAGGATCGCGCGGGCAATTGCAATCCGCTGGCGCTGGCCGCCTGACAGCGTGATGCCGCGTTCGCCGAGGACCGTGTCGAAGCCGTTGCCGAGCTCTGCGATGAATGAGGCCGCCTGCGCCGCCTCTGCTGCCGCCCGAACATCGGCATCTGTTGCATCGAGCCGGCCATATCGAATGTTCTCCGACACGGTGTCCGCGAAAATCGCGACGTTCTGCGAGACGACCGCCATCGCATCGCGGAGATCGGTGAGCGGCACACGCGAGATGTCGGTGCCATCAACCAGGATGCAGCCCTCGTCCGGATCGTAGAACCGCTGCAGCAGATTAAAGATTGTCGACTTACCGGCCCCGGACGGACCAACAAGCGCAAGCGTTTCGCCCGCTTTGATTTCGAGGTCGATGCCTTCGAGCGCGATGACATCCGGCCGGTTCGGATAGGCAAACGTGACGCCATCGAAGCGGATCGCATCGCGTGGCGGGTTGGCGAGTGGCAGGGGCTGTGCCGGCGCTTTGATCGGTGGCGGGACGTGCAACAGCTCGCTCAAGCGTTCCGCGGCGCCAGAGGCCTGCTGGACCTCTCCCATCACCTCGGCAAGTTCCGCGAGCGCACCAGCTGCGAACACCGCGTATAGGACGAATTGCGACAGCCGGCCGGCGGTCATCTCACCGGCTGTGACGAGCGACGAGCCGTACCAGAGCACGCCGACAATGCTGACAGTCGTCAAAGCCATCGCGAGTACGGTGAGGCCCGCCCGCGCCTTTAGCCGCCGGACCGCGTCACCCATGGCAACTTCGACCGCGCGGGAAAACCGCGAAGAGGCGCGCTTCTCGTTGGTGTAGGCCTGCATCGTGTCGATCGCGCCGAGCTGCTCGGAGGCGAAGGCAGAGGCCTCGGCGAGACTGTCCTGGGCCTTCCGCGACAGCCGCCGGACGATCGCCCCGTAGGCGATCAGCGGCAGGACGATTGCAGGGATCGCGAGCAGCACCATCGCGGAGAGGTTGAAGCTCGTCACGAACATAAAGATGAGCGCGCCGACCAACATGATCGTGTTGCGCAACGCCTGGGAGATTGCAGACCCCGCTGCCGACTTGATCTGCGTCGTGTCAGCCGTCAGCCGGCTCATCAGCTCGCCGGAATGGTTCGTGGCGAAGAACTGCGGCCCGAGAGACGTTAGATGCCGGAACACGTCCGTGCGGAGATCGGCAACGACGCGTTCGCCGAGCCAGTTCACGCAATAGACCCGCGCCGAACTCGCAAGCGCGAGCAGCACGCCCATCACCATCAGCATCAGGAAATAGCTGTCGATCAGGCCGTCGTCGGTCTTCGTGAACCCGTGATCGATGATGCGACGGACTGCGAGCGGAATGGCAAGCATTGTCGCGGCGGAGGCAACCAGTGCGATGCCGCCACCGATCACCGCGAGCTTCCGTCTCTTAAGGTACGGCAGCAGCGCGATCAGCGGCTTGAGCTTGATCTTCTTGCCGCGTTTGGCGTCGGTGTCGGCGTCGGCCGGGGTTTCCTCGCCGGCGGCCTGACGACTTGGCGTGTCTGAAAGCTGTGCGGTCGTCGAAGTCGTCACGTCAGTCAACTTACTTATCGCCAGTCTCGGTCTGAGAGGGGGCTGGTTCGGCTACCGGCCGCGTGCCTGTGATGCTCCGGCGCGGATCAGTTCATTACGTTGTAGGCTGGCCCGGCGATCGCGACGATTGCGCCCTCTGATCGCATGCAGCTGCATTCGCACCGGACCCGAACTTGGCCGTTGCGCCAACCGGCCATTTCCTCTACCACCCGGTCTTCTGAATTCGTCCGTCGCAGCGCGCCTGCAACAAGGTCCGCGCCCTGCTCAGCATAGTCCGATGAAAAAAGACGCAGACGTTCATCCTGATTACCATCAGATCAAGGTCGTTATGACCGATGGGTCCGAATACACCACGTACTCGACCTACGGGAAAGAAGGCGACACGCTGACCCTCGATATCGATCCGCGGACGCATCCCGCATGGACCGGTGGCGATCAGCGCCTGATGGACCGCGGAGGCCGGGTCAGCCGCTTTAAGAAGAAGTTCGACGGCCTGTTTTAGGTTCCGAGCAGTCCGTATCGGATCCTAATCTTGGTTCGCTTTAACGGCTGAAAATGAAAAGCCCCGGTCAATCGGCCGGGGCTTTGTTGTATCTGCGGAATGTGGGTCAGCGGCTAATGCGTCGCGCGCGAGCCCATGCCGAAAGCGCTCGCAAGCCGCTGCATCTGATCGGCGACCGGGTTAAGCGGGGTCGCGTCCGTCGCGTCGGACTGCATCATTTTGTCGATCTTCGACAGGCGATCGGTGACCACGAAGCTGCGTTCGATCAGAATGCGTAGCCCGTCCGGCAGGTCCTGGAATTGGCGAATGTGGGATGGCCGGGTCATTGACCGGAGCTTGACGCGCGCCCGCTTCTCATCGGCTTCTGCTTCGGAGATTTCGCCATCGCGCAAGGCCCGCTGGACGACCAACCAGGACGCGACCTCAAGCAATCGTGTCGTCAGGCGCATACTTTCCGTGGCGTAGATGACCGAAAGCGGCGGCTTCAGATTGCGCGCCTCGCTGCGTCCACGGCCATCGAGATAGTCCGCCGTCTCCTCGACGAGGGCCATGCCCTCGCGGAACAGCGTCTCGAATTGTTCCGATTGCGCGAACCGCTCGATAAACGAAACGGCGTCCGCCTGCTCACTCTTACTCACAACACCACTCACTCGTGACCCGAACAGAGACAACTCTTAACGCACTCGAAATGCCAACATCGCACAAACTCAGCGCTCGAAGGTTAACGCTGTCGTGCGATTCGGCGGATTTCGAGGCACCGTCCACAGAGTGCAATCCGGGGGCCGTTCCCGAGTTCATCTGAGACAGAAAAAAAAAGCCGGTCGTGAGACCGGCTAATAAGTTTTGTTCAGGGAAGCATCAGACGAAGGAGCGTGAGCTCTTCGAACGATCCAACGAATTGGATGCGTAGAACGTGCCAGCTTATGCTTAATCGAACGTTATCGGACGACAGCGTTTGGCACGCGCCGCGCTGGTCCATGCCTCAGGACTTAAACACGCTCGCAACGTCGTCCGCGTGCTTCTTCTTGCGATCGCGTTCGGTCTCGATCCGTACGATTTCAGCCTTCAAAGCGGTGACGCGGGCCTCGAGTTCGGCAACGGAAAGCGTCTCGAGGTTCTCGCCGACGACATGACCGGCTGGCGTCTTCGCAGGCGCGCTATCGTCTTCCATGGTTTGCCTCCCGTGTCCTGGGCCGCAACTGCCTCAGCGTTGTTGATAAGGCTGACGGCTCAGGCGAGCGCGCGCAAGGCTGCGATTGGAGGTTTGGCGAAGTCTTGAAACGTCTCTGCGACGGCGTCTTCGGTCATCGCGCCCGGCGCCAAGTGGATGGCGGAGGCGATGTAGACCGACTGCAGGCCGGCATCCGACGCGCCTTTGATATCGGTCAGAACACCGTCGCCGATGCAGAGGATGTCGCCATCGGCGACGTCTTCTCCGACGCCGCGCTTGATGACGTCACGGGCGAGTTCGTAGATCGGCCCGTGCGGTTTGCCGGCATAGACGACATCGCCACCGATGGCCTCGTACGCCGCTGCCATCGCGCCGGCGCACGGCACGATCCGTTCGCCACGTTCGACTTTGAGATCGGGGTTCGCACAGAGCATCGCGGCATTACGGGCTTTGAAGGCCTGAAACCTGTCTCGGTAGTCGTCGGGCATCTCGCGATCATCATCGAACAGCCCGGTGCAGACGATGACCTCGGCCTCGTCTTCGCTGGCGAACGTTTCGACCAGATCAGCGAACAGAGGCAGGTCGCGCTCAGGCCCAATGTGGAACAGTTTGAGATGCTGCCACGCGGAAATCAGCCCGCGTGTGACGTCGCCGGAGGTCAGCACGGCATCGTAAGCCGCGGGCATCACGCCGAGCTTCGTGAGTTGCGTGACGACCGACGGCGCCGGCCTTGGCGCGTTGGTCAGCAGGACTACGAAGCCGCCAGAAGCCCGGAACCGTGCGCAGGCATTCACCGCCTCGCGGAACGCACTGACCCCGTTGTGCATGACGCCCCAGACATCGACGAGCCAGGCGCGATGCGTTGTGTCCAATTCAGAAATGCCGCTGAGGATCGGAACTCGTGGTGCGTCTGCCAAATCCGCCAACTCCCTGCAAACGCCTCGTACAAGCGCGCGTCTAAGCGCCCTCGCCCGCAAGCCAATGCGCGAGAACCGCCCGCGCGCCGCCCAGCATATGCCCTTGTCCGAGCGTCACGCCACATGCCCGCAGGCGCTGAAGCTGCTCCTGATCGCGGATGTGGCCAACGATCGGCGTCAGCCCGAAGGCTGAGAAGTGCCGGC
>JBCBXS010000112.1:0-7739 GCA_039816475.1 Pseudomonadota bacterium
AACGCGTAGAGCAGCTCATGCGCGATGCGCGCGCATGGCAAGTGACACCAGCGCGAACAAGCCGCCGCTTCGACAGGTATGACCGGCTGTTGGCAAAGCTCACGGTGGACGGCCAGGACATTGCAGACACGTTGGTCGCCGAACGCCTGGCCCTTCGCTGGGCCAGCTCCGAAAATTCAACGCGACCAAACTGGTGTGATCACCTCGCATTCGGCTTCAGCCCGCTTTAGCTGCCGCCCACAAAGTTGGTTTGATCGAAGCGAGTTTGTGCGTGCGATGATAGCGCCGTGTTTTGGCGCCTGAAAGCGGCGCCCTGCATGGTTCGGCCTGCCCGACGCTATGGCGATGGTCCAACCAAACGGCGCACCGCTTTTTAATGATCGCGATCACCACGAAAACGACCGGCCTCCCGATCGCAGAACGCGATGCACGCGTCGCGAACCTCGGTCGCGCGCCCTTTCGCTTATAGTGTGAAAACGGGATCGCACACGCGCCACGCGAGCGACATGTGATAGCCCCAACTTGCCGGTTTGGCTGCGCCCCGTGCGGGACCTCACGGGAGCAACGATGATGACTCGTATTTCTCTGAACACTGTCACGTTTACGGCGGCCGGATTGGGCACCGCGATCCTCTTTGCAGCGACGCCAGCGCTGGCCGATCCCAACGTCTTGGACGAGGCGCAGATCCAAAGCCAGGTCATCGGCAAAACACTGACGGGTCGGCGCGGCCCGCTGCGGTTCCGCATGGTGCATCGCACGGACGGGACGTCCCGCATGGAGACGCCGTTCCGGAGCATGGACGGGACGTGGCGGGTTGCCGAAGGCAAGCTTTGCATGACGTGGCCGAAGTTGCGCAGCGGACAGGAGCGCTGCACCGGCCTGACCGCGCTCGGCGATGACAAATATCGAACCGAGGGCGGAGCGGTTTTCACGGTCGAATAGACCGTCGTCAGACACGCATGATCCCGGCGCCGCTTGCGCTCAATGCGCAGATAACGGCGGCGTCGATTTCCGTCGCGCAGTCGCCTATCTCCCTGATCAAACGAAGCGTGGGAGAGCGCAATGCGACCGACACTCCGCCTTGCCGCCGTAGCCGCAGTCCTCGCAGTGCCTTCAGTGGCTGTCGCCGAGACCTGCGGTCCGCAGGCATTCGCCGCCGCCGTCGACAAGGCCGGCGCCGATCTTCGAACGGTCGCGCGCGAGACGCGTCCGCGCGTGGAAGAGCGCCTGCAAGCGCTGTCGGAGCGGCGCGGATGGTCGAAGGTGGATGCGGAAGCGCGGTTCGTCGCCGGTTACAGCGATCCGGAAAGCGAGGCGCTCGATACACGTGCGAACGCGCTCTGGACGCGGCTTGATGTCCTGAGCGAGCCCGGTCCCGAAGATGGCCGCTGCGCGCGGCTGGAGGAACTCAAGAACGTCGGCGCTGATCTTGCGAGCCTCAGCCGTCGCAAGGCGGAACGGATGATCGCGGCGATCGACCGCTCCATTGCATCGGGCGCGAAGGGTGGGACGGAGACGGCAAGAGCGCCGGCTGCAACTGCAAAGCCGCAACAGCCACCGGTCGCGAAAGCGCCTGCGCCGTCACCTTTGAAACAGGCCCCGGAGCGGCGCGTTGCAGCCGTCCCGAAGGCTGTTCCACCGGCGCGCGCACCTGCGCCACGACCCAGTCGGTCGGGCTCCGACTGGCAGACGGAAACCCGCGCCGACACCAGCGGTGCAGCGCGCCCGGGCCAAACGGCGTCCGCCGATCCCGGCCGGTCGGTCGAGGCCGCGCCACAGCCACCATTTCCCGGTGACGCCAGTGCCGCTCCCGAACCGCCATCGCCACTGGCGGCACCTGACATGGCACCGCTGGACCGCAAGGCGACGTTCTCGTCAGCCGACATCCGCCGCGCCGGTCGCGGACTGTTTGGCACGATCTCGTCAGAACTTGCGGCGGTGATCGAGTACGCCTTCAGCCGTTACGGCGAACCGAGCGGCTACATTCTCGGCAGCGAAGGTGGCGGCGCGCTCATCGCCGGCTTGCGCTACGGCTCGGGCAAGCTCGTGCTCGCGGGTGGTGGCGTCAGCCAGATCTACTGGCAGGGGCCGTCGGTCGGATATGACATCGGGCTCACTGGCACGCGGGCGCTGTTCCTCGTCTACCGCGCAACGGACGCGCGCCAGCTCTACCAACGCTTCCTCGGCCTCGAAGGCTCAGCGTTCGTCGTCGGCGGCGTCGGGCTGACGGTGCACAAGCGCGGGCCCATCATCCTGGCGCCCATCCGCTCTGGGCTCGGTCTGCGGCTCGGCGCCAGCGTCGGCTATCTGAACTTCTCGCGGCGCGCGCGGTTTAACCCGTTCTGACGCACCATCTTGTCCCGCATGCACCCGGCTTCGATCTCCGGTTCGACAGCGGGCTGGCCGAGACTGCGCCAGCTGGTTAAAAGCGCAGCGGTTGTGCCCAATCCAACTCGCGGCGCGATAAGTTGAGACGAGAGTGCGGACAAACACATGCTGAAGGAATTGCGTGCGACAGAGGCCACCCAGAGCCCGCTCGCGGAGCTTGGTCGCGCTTTCGGATTGGCGCCCGATGACGTCGAGAAGGTCGCGAAGGCGCTGCTGCCTGATCTCGCGCTGAAGCTCGAGAAGCAGAGCCTGTCGCAGAACGGCCTTGCGAACATCGTCGATCTGATCGGCGCGACAAAGCCGATTGCGGAAGACCCGAGCAAGCTCGACACGGCGACCGCCGAACGCCTCGGCATTCCGATCCTCGAAGAGTTGCTTGGCTCAAAGGACGGCAGCCGCTTTCTCGCAGCGAGGACGGCGCGGCGGACGGGTGTGCCTGCTGATAAGATCGAGGACATGTTGCCCGGCATCGGCACGATGGCCATGGCGGGCGTTGCGCGCGAAACGGAGCCTGCGTTCCGGCAGCTGTTCGACCAAATCCCAAGCGGGTCGTCGGCGCATGCAATTCCGAAGCAGGCGCCGCTGCCGGTCCCAGATCATATCCCAGGCCTGGAAAGCGGAGGGCAACGCTCGCCTTACCAGGACATCTCCGACATCTTCCGTCGCCGTGCGCCGGCGCCGCAATCATCTTCTGGAGGGGCGCTTGGCAAGGTCATTCGAGATGCGCTCGGATCGGCACTCGGCTATCGCAACAGCGGCGTGATGGGTTGGATTGTTCGGCTGCTGCTCGTCCGCTTCGCGTGGCCGATCCTGCGCGGCGTGCTTGGCCGGATCTTCCGTTAGGCGGCCGGTGTCGCGGTCGCTAGCGGCGAGCGCGGCGCAGGCGACGGGCGCTGCGGCACGGGCGCCCCTCGACGTCGCACGACCAAGTATTACCGACCTGCTGGCACGTCGCGGATTTGTTCTTCGCGTTCTTCCAGAGACCCCAGTGGTTGCCGTATTCCCACGCGGTGAAGCCCTGCCAGTCGCGCGCGGCAGCCTTCAGCGCCAATCTCTTCGAGCGCTGGCCCGAAGATGCGCCCGCATGGAAGTGACCGACGAGGCAGATCTTGCGGCCCTCGCGGCGCTGTTCATGCAGTGCGAGGAGCGCGGACTCCTGCGCAAGCGTCGGCGTTGCCGCCGCCGTGACGGCTGCAAGCGTTGCGACGGCGAGGGAAACGGAAAGTGCGAGAGTGCGCATGGCGTGACGCCTCCGATGGGGTGCGGAAGGTTGGCTAACGTTAAAACGCAACCGTGGTTAGCGAATACTTAAGCCCACTGACGGCCCGTTGGGCTGCATACGGATGTTGTCGTCTTGCATCGGACCATTGACGGACCTTCTGCAAAAGACGCCGCGCGATCATCGCCTACGATTTCGGATGCAAGAGCCCGCCACGCATCGCCCCTCTGTCAGAGGTCGCGCGGCACGAGGATCGCCGTCAGCGCCGACCGCATCTGACCGGTCATTTCGTGCGGCTTGTGGGTCAGTCGGTCGACGAAGACGTGCCAGAAGTGGCCCTCGGTGCGCGCCGCCTCCTCGCCTGCAGCGAACAACCCGATGTCGTAACGAACCGACGTGCGTCCGAGGTGGCCAACGGCGAGGCCCGCTTCAATGTCATCCGGATAGGCGAACGACTTATGGAACCGGCATCGCGTTTCGACCGCGAGACCGACAACATCACCCGATCGGAAGTCGAGGCCGCCGGGGTCCAGGAGATATCGGTTCACCACCGTATCGAAGTACGAGTAGTAGACGACGTTGTTGATGTGGCCGTAGACGTCGTTGTCCATCCAGCGCGTCGGGACGGTTGCGAAATGCCGGTACTGGTCGCGCGTTGCCGGAGGCGGACGGCTCATTTCGCAGCCGTCACCTGGATCTCGACGAGCATGTTCGGGTCGGCGAGGCGGGACTCGACACAGGCACGCACCGGCAGGTTCGGTTTGTCCGCCCACGCGTTCCAGGCTTCGTTCACAGCGTCCCGATTGCGGATGTCGGTGACCCAGATCATTGCAGAGACGATGCGCGATTTGTCGGTGCTGCAGATCGCAAGCAGCCGATCAATCTCGCTCAGGATTTCGGCTGCCTGACCGCGTGCGTCCCCGGACAGATCATCGGCAACCACACCGGCGGTGAACACAAAACCATTCGCCTCCACGACCTTGTGGAACAGCGCACCAGGTTCGTGACGAGCAATTTGCGTGTCTGACATGAGCGGTCTCCCTTGCTGGAGCCGCAGTTATCATCGCGACGACGAAACGCTCAAGACAGTACGTCCCGGATCGGCGACCGGCGGCAGGACCCCAGCGTGGGCCTAGCGTGTCGACTTCGGCAGGTTCTCGAGGCTCGAGATATACCACTTCTTGGCTTCGACCACGGCCGGGTTCTCGCCGTTCTTATAGATCCAGCTATCGACGGCCCAGTCTTCGCCGGTCTCCGTTTCGCGCAGGACAGCCGTCCAATGCGTCCAGCCGGCAATCCCGCGAAGGTAGTTCTCCTTGGCGAACGGCGTGCCGACGGTGTGGTGTTTAAGGAACCCGTTGTTCTGCAACACCATGAGGTAGCTGGTCGTATTCGTCGCCTCGTCGACGCAGTCCTGCTGGGTCGGATCGCCGGACGCTATGAAGTCCATGCCGGCGCGATCCGATTTCGTGCCGATCTTGTTGCCGACGTGACGCTCCATCCAGCCGATCGCGTAGGCCACCGCGCGCCGCTCTTCGCCGGCGCTTTTGTCCTTGGCGGTCTTCTTCATAATCTTCGAAATCTTCGCCAGCTCGGCCTCGCCGAACCGAACCTTGGTTTGCGTGCGGCAGCCGTAGGCGTGACAGACGTGGACCGTGGAGCCCTTCGGTTGCGGCACACGGAACGTCGAGAAGTGCATTGCCTGATCGGCGAATGGCTTGTGCGTGCAGGCCGCCGCGATCAGCGTCGCAGCGAGCACGGCGGCGATCGGGTCGACCCGTCGCGGCATAATCGATCGAAAAGCCATGGCCGCCTGAACAAGGCTGATTCGGCTGCGGCCTGGGACTGAACTCTCCGTCACCGTGTCGAATTTCAGGCGAAAATCCCCGGAAACCACAGGTCCTTGCCAGGACCCACATCCGTCAGCCGCCAGAGCCCGCATCTTCTCAGATGGCGCTTGGCGGCTTAGGAAACGGCCATGACAGATACCAAACCGATCCACATCATCGGCGGCGGGCTGGCGGGCTCAGAAGCCGCATGGCAATTGGCAGAAGCCGGCTGCGATGTCGTCCTGCATGAGATGCGCCCCGACCGCGGCACCGACGCCCATCACACGGACGGGCTGGCCGAGCTCGTCTGCTCAAACTCGTTCCGCTCCGACGATGCTGAGACCAACGCTGTTGGCGTCTTGCATGAGGAACTCCGCCGATGCGGCTCGCTGATCATGGCGGCGGGCGACAGGGCGAAACTGCCGGCTGGCGGGGCTCTTGCTGTCGACCGTGATGCGTTTTCTGACGATGTGACCCGGACGCTTGGAGCGCATCCACGCGTGACACTCGACCGGGGCGAGGTCTCACGTCTGCCCTCTGCCGATGATGGCCTCGCGATTGTCGCGACGGGGCCGCTGACGTCGCCAGACCTTTCGGCTGCGATCCAGGAGGCAACGGGCGAAGACGAACTCGCATTCTTCGATGCCATCGCGCCGATCGTGCACGCGGAAACCATCGACATGTCGAAAGCATGGAAACAGTCGCGGTACGACAAACCCGGACCGGGCGGGACCGGCGCCGACTACATCAACTGCGCCATGAGTGCGTCTCAGTACAACGCCTTCATCGATGAACTGCTCGCGGGCGGTAAGACCGAGTTCAAAGAGTGGGAGGCCTCGACGCCCTACTTCGACGGCTGTCTGCCGATCGAGGTGATGGCCGAGCGTGGCCGCGAGACGTTGCGCTACGGGCCGCTAAAGCCGGTGGGCCTCACCAACCCGCATCCGGGAGCCGAGCGGCCCCACGCCGTCGTGCAGCTTCGCCAGGACAATGCGCTCGCCACGCTCTGGAACCTCGTCGGCTTCCAGACGAAGCTCAAATACGCCGAGCAGGTCCGGGTCTTCCGAATGATCCCTGGCTTGGAGAACGCCGAGTTTGCGCGGCTTGGCGGTCTGCACCGCAACACGTTCCTGAACTCGCCACGCCTGCTCGACGGCGAACTCCGGCTTCGGACCCGGCCGCATTTGCGCTTTGCAGGCCAGATCACTGGCGTCGAGGGGTATATTGAGAGCGCCGCGTGCGGGCTAATCGCGGGACGGTTCGCTGCTGCGGAAGTCCTGGGCTGCCGGATGAGCCCGCCGCCGGCGACAACCGCGCTCGGCGCTTTGCTCGCGCACATCACAGGCGGCCATTTGATTGCCGACAGCCGAAACGCTTCCGATCCCAACGCGCCCCCTGCACCGCGCTCCTTCCAGCCAATGAACATCAACTTTGGCCTCATGCCGCCGATGGCACCGCCGACGCGCGACGCTGACGGGAATCGCCTTAAGGGCAAAGAGCGGGGTCGTGCGAAGAAGCGGCTGATGGCGCGCCGCGCGCTGGATGACCTCGACCGCTGGCTTGCCGCCGCCAAGACCGGTGACATGGCAGCGGCCTAAGCCGAGAGCGTCGGTGAAACGGGCGGACGGGGCGATGACATGTTTTGGATCTTCGCCGCAATTGTGATCGCGGGCTTCGTACCCGTCATCGTTTCACTGGTGCGGACCTCTCGGGCGATGTGGCAGGGCACTGAGCCCCATAACGTCTCGCTGCTGTTCGTCGATACGGCCATGGCGGTCAGTCCGACGGTGCTCTCGCATCCGCTTCCCGATGGCTATCGGCTGTCATCGCTTTACTTCGGCGCCGGTCTGATCGATCGCACGCGAACGCTCGATCTCGGGTTCCCCTACGAAATCATGGACGACATTCCGGCGCTTAGCCCAGCGCCGGCGGATTTCGCATCCCTCTGCGCCGAGCGTGCCGGCGACCTGGTCGCGGAAGCGCGCGCCACGAACAAGAAACTGCATGTGCTCTGGTCCGGCGGGATCGATTCAACGACGGCGCTGGCCGCGCTTTTGACCGCGCTCGGAAACGAGACCGACCGGCTGGTCGTGTTCATGAACGCTGCGTCGCGAAAGGAGTACCCAAAGTTCTTCAAGACCCACGTGAAGCGACTGAAGACAGTCCAGATCAAAACTGTGGGTGCTGCCTTCAAAGACGATGCGATCGTCGTGACGGGCGAACATGGCGACCAGCTCTTCGGCAGTGCAAAGGCCCTTGAGCACTCCATCTCGGGCTTTCGCCGGCCCTGGGAAACTGCATTG
>JBCBXS010000113.1:0-7677 GCA_039816475.1 Pseudomonadota bacterium
GGGCCCTCGCGCTCATCATCTTCGGGCATCTGCTGCTCACGCGCACGAAGTTCGGCAACTGGATCTACGCGTCCGGTGGAGATGCCAATGCCGCGCGGTACGTCGGTGTCCCGGTCAACCGCGTGAAGATCCTGATGTTCATGTTTTCGGCCTTCTGCGCGACGGTCTTTGCGACATGCCAGGTGATGGAGTTCGGCTCGGCTGCTGCCGACCGAGGGCTCTTGAAGGAGTTCGAAGCGATCATCTCGGTGGTGATCGGCGGCGCGCTCCTCACCGGCGGTTACGGATCGGTCGTTGGCGCCGCGCTTGGTGCGCTCATCTTCGGGGTTGTCCAACAGGGGCTGTTCTTCGCCGGCGTCGAGAGTTCGCTGTTCCGCGTCTTCCTCGGTGTGATCCTGCTGTTGGCCGTCATCCTCAACACGCACATCCGCCGCATCATTACGGGGGAGCGGTGAGATGAGCGAACCAATCATCGCCCTCGAAGGCATCGAGAAGACTTTCGGCGCCGTCATCGCACTGAGTGACGTCTCGTTGGCGGTCCGGGCTGGCGAATGCCACTGCCTGCTCGGCGACAACGGCGCCGGCAAATCGACGTTCATCAAGATCATGTCCGGTGTGCATCAGCCATCGCGCGGCAAGATCATCATGGACGGTCGCGAGCGGTCGTTCGAAAGCCCCCGCGCTGCGATGTCGGCCGGGATCGCGACGGTCTATCAGGACCTGGCGATGATCCCGCTGATGTCGGTCACGCGAAACTTCTGGATGGGCCGCGAGCCGACGCGCATGCGCGGGCCGTTCCGCGTCATGGACTTCGACAAGGCGAACGCGGTGACGATGGAGGAGATGGCCAAGATGGGCATCCGTCTCCGCGAGCCGGGCCAAGCGGTCGGAACGCTCTCCGGCGGCGAACGGCAGACGGTTGCGATCGCCCGCGCGGTCTACTTCGGTGCGAAGGTGCTGATCCTCGATGAGCCGACATCGGCGCTTGGCGTGCGGCAGACATCGAACGTGCTTTCGACCGTGGACAAGGTCCGCAAGCAGGGGATCGGCGTCGTGTTCATCACCCACAATGTGCGCCACGCAATGGCCGTCGGAGACCGCTTTACCGTCCTCAATCGCGGCCGGACGCTGGGCACCGCCAAGCGCGGCGACATCACAGCAGCCGAGTTACAGGAGCTGATGGCTGGCGGCGAAGAACTAGCCGACCTCGAGACATCGCTCGGCGGCACGGTGTGATCGAAGGTGCCCGTCGGCCGACGCGTGTTTCCGAGGAGGCGACGATGAAACGGTTTGCGCTCATTGGTTGCGGCCGGATCGGTACGCTGCATGCCGACGTCATTGCAGCCCATCCGGGTGCCTCACTCGACACGGTCTTCGATCCAAACGCTGACGCCGCGCGCGCGATCGCGGATGCAACGGGCGCACGGGTTGCGGGCTCGGCCACCGATGCGATCACAAGCGAAGCAACTGACGCCGTGCTGATCGCATCGGCCACTCCGACACACGCCGATCTCATCGAAGCCGCCGTCGCTGCCGGCAAGCCGGTCTTCTGCGAGAAGCCGATCGATCTTGATCTTCAACGCGTCCGGCAATGCCGCGCCGCTGTCGCGAACGCCAACGTCCCTGTCCAGATCGGTTTCAATCGTCGCTTCGATCCGGGACACCGTGCGGTGCGCGACCGGGCACAGTCGGGCGAGATTGGAGACGTCTTCCAGGTGATCATCACGTCCCGCGATCCGGCGCCTCCGCCGCGCGCCTACGCTGCCCAAAGCGGCGGGCTGTTTCGCGACATGACGATCCACGACTTCGATCTCGCCCGGTTTATGCTTGGCGAAGACATCGCTGCGGTGCAGGCGATCGGGGCTGCGTTAATCAATCCGGCGCTCGCAAGCGATCCCGGCGATATCGATACAGCGATGGTCATTCTGGAAACTGCGAGCGGGCGCCAGTGCCAGATCAACAATTCGCGGCAGGCTGCTTACGGCTACGACCAGCGTGTGGAAGTGCTCGGCCGCGATGGCATGCTGATCTCAGCGAACCGCACTGAGACTGGCGTCGAGGCCTATTCGGCAACGACAACTGCGGCCGCCGCGCCGTATCTCAACTTCTTCCTCGAGCGCTACCGCACGGCGTTTGATCGGCAGTTCGATGCGTTCCTCGCGCTTATCGAAGGACGCGCAGACTGTGAGGCGACGTTTGCGGATGGCGAGGCGGCCCTCGTCTTGGCCGAATGCGCGAACATGGCCTTGCACGAACGGCGCTCCGTCGCGGTAGAAGAGATCGCAGACCGCTCAGAGTAGGCGCGGCAGAAACAGCGCCAGCGCCGGGATGCTGAGCAAGAGCGCAATACGCCCGATCTCGACGGCAAAGAAGGGGGCAACGCCTGCGAACACGTCGGCCATGCGCACATCTTTTGCGAGCGCTGCGATAATGAAGACGTTGAGGCCGACCGGTGGTGTGATCAGCCCGAGTTCGACGACGACGAGCGCGATGATCCCGAACCAGATTTTGAGCTCTTCCGTGTCGAGCCCGTAGGCCGCGGTCGCAGCCGTTGCGTAGTCGCCGCCATTGAGATCGACGAGTGCCGGCCAGAAAAAGGGCACGACAACCAGGATCATCGCGAGCGAGTCCATAAAGCAGCCGAGCACGATCAGGACGAGCAGCAACAGGATGAGAACCAGCCAGGGATCGAGACCGCTCGATGACGTCCAACCAGCCATCGCCGCCGGCAGTCCGGCGCGCGTGAAGAACGTCTTCAGCACCTCGGCGCCGAACAGGATGAGATAGATCATCCCGCTCGTCACGGCCGTGTCGGTGATCGATTGTTTGAGCGCGCCGGCGGTTAGCCCGTTCCCCGGCCCCTTCCAGCGCAGTGCCAAGCCGTAGAGCAAGATGAGCGTCGCCCCGACCGCGGCCGCCGGTGTTGGCGTGAACAGACCGAAGCCAAGGCCGAGGATGATGCTGCCGAAGATCGCGAGCACCGGGATCAGTCTCAAGAGCGCGGCGCGGCGTTGCTCTCGCGTGAGGTTCGCGGTTTCCGGCGCAAGTTCCGGCTTTAAGCGAACCATCACCGCAATGACGCCGATGAAGAGTGCGACTGCGATCAGGCCCGGGATCACCGCCGCCTGAAACATGTCGATGATCGAGGCCTCCACAATAATTGCGTAGATCACGAGCGCGACGGAGGGCGGGATCAGAATACCGAGTGTGCCGCCGGCTGCGAGTGTCCCGGTCGCAAGGCGCGGTGCGTAGTTGAGGCGACGGAGTTCAGGCAACGCGACGCGGCCCATCGTGGACGCGGTCGCAAGTGACGAACCGCAGACAGCACCGAAACCCGCGCACGCGCCGATGGCCGCCATCGCGACGCCACCCCGCACGCGTCCGGCCAAGGCATTGAGGCCGAGAAACAGGTCCTGACTGAGCTTCGCATGGCTCGCAAGGAAGCCCATCAGGATGAACAGCGGGACGACGGAGAGGTCGTAGTTGGTGACCGTCCCCCACAGCAGTGTCTTGAATTGCTTCAGGTACGGTTCGAAGCGCAGATAGGGGAGGGCGAGCGACAACGCGAAGTTGCCGCCGATGCCGACGCCGATCATCGCCACGCCGACGGGCACGCGAAGGACGAGCAGCAGAAACAGGACTGCGAGGCCCGCAAGCCCGATCAGCTCGCGCTCAGCCATCGGTGTCGGCGCTCATGGTTTGGCCAGCGGCGATGGCAGCCCAGAGCAGTAGTGAGATGATGCCAGGCAAATAGAAGGGCCAGACGCGCCAACCGAGCACCGGCGACAGCACATTGTCAGCGCGCGTCTCCAGCATTCCGAATACCATCCAGTACGCGAGGAACAGCGCCAGTCCTGTGATGGCGAACAGCCACAGGCGATCGAGTGCATGCCTGGCCGCGGCGGGAAGTGCGTTTGTGAAAAGGTCCACGGTCACGTGTCCGCGTCGTGCCTGACACAGCGGCAGGAACGTCAGCGCGGCCATGCCGATCGCGAGGCTGACGAAGTCCTCGTAGCCGGGCAGCCCTGAGGCGCCGCCGCCGAACATCCGAGCCAGCCGATCGAGCGCGAAGCCCGTAACGTTGAGGCTGGTCACAAGCATGATTGCAAGCAGCAGCGCGCCGCCGACAAGCGCCCAGACTTCAGCGATCCGTTCAAGCGTGCGGGTCATCGCGTTGGGCGTTCGGTGGACGAGTCGGGTTTGAGTACGGGAGAGGGAGAGATGGGGGCGGCGGTCGCTACGTATATCCCGCCGCACCTCGCCAGTCAGTTGGTCACCGGCCCAAACCTGTCGCCGGATCAAAGTGTCAGTTGCTGTGTTTTGCGATCGCAGCTTGAGCGGCTTTCACGAGCGCTGCCCCATCGAAACCAGTGGCGCCGGCTTCCTTGATCCAGCGATCAATGATCGGCTTTGACGCTTCCTGCATCGTGGCCATCGCCTCGCCACTCAACGCCTTCACCGGCGATCCGGACTTGGCCTGCAAGCCTTCTCCCGGTGCTTCCGCGCCATCCCAGAGCTTGCCGATATCGCGAGCGATGCCGGTACCGGAGTTGCGATCAATCACGGCTTTCAGGTCGTCCGGCAGCTTGTCATAGCTCTGCTTGTTCATCGCGAACAGAAACACCGACGTGCCGAAGCGCGCGCCGGCTGGCCCGGTCAACGAACACTTCGTCAACTCATGCACCTTGAGCGGCGGGACGATCTCGAAGGGGATCAACGCGCCGTCGATGGCGTTCTTCGAGAGCGCCTGTGGCAGGGCAGGGACGGGCATGCCCACAGGCTCGGCGCCCCATGACGAGATCATCCAACCGCCCGTTCGGCTCGGTGTCCTGAGTTTGCGACCTTTGAGAGCGTCGAGCCCGTCAACGCAGCCTTCGGTGAGATGCAGCGCGTTGCCTGCGTGCGTGTGGACGAGTATTGGCTTGATATCCTTGAAGTCGTCTTTCAGGAGATCGAACGTGTCCTGGATCGCGAGCGTGGTCGCGGACGCCGATCCCTGGTGCACACCGAACAGCTCGAACACTTCACTTCGCGGGAACACGCCCGGCGTGTAGCCCGTCAATGTCCAGACGATATCGGCAGCGCCGTCGCGCACCTGACGATAGAGTTCCGGCGGCTTGCCCCCCATCGCCATGGCCGGGAAGACTTCGATCTTGATACGACCCTTCGACTCGTCCTCGACGCGTTTGGCCCAGGGCACGATGAACTTCGCATGCGTGAGAGACTTCGGGCTGAGGAAGTGATGCACGGTCAGCGTCACGTCCTGCGCCGCAGCCGTTGAAGCCGCGCCTGCAAAAATGGCGGCGGCGACCGCTGCCTTCCAGAATAAGCCCATATCGATCCTCCCGAGCGTCAATTGTTTGGTTGTGCCGCGCTTAGCGGTTTGCTGAGCGATTGTCCAAAGCGGCCATGCGCTTCTGGATACGCGTTCTCAGGTCGGTCCGTTACGCAGCGCCAGCCTCGCGGCCTGCCGACTGCGGTTGCGCTAACCAACTGCGTTTCCTTACAGAACCTTCACGCGCGGGAACCGCATTCGGCATCGTGCCCCATCGAAAGTCGTAGTATCTCCGTCGCGCATAACGCAGCGCAAGCCCCAGGATACGTCCATGAAATCCAACAAACTGTCCGCGACGCGGCGCGATCTCCTCGCCGGTGGCGCAGGCCTTGTCGCCTCAACGGCCGTCGTTAGCGGTGTCACTGCCCCGGCATTCGCGAAGGCACCGCAGCAAGGCGCAACGCGGCCTGAATTTCGGCGCGTGAAGCTCGGTGCGTTCGAAGTCGTCACCGTGTCCGACGGCTTTGCAAACGTCCCGCGCGTTTTTCCGATCTTTGGTCAGAACCAGTCGGAAGAGGTCGTTACCGAGTACATGCAGGCAAACTTCCTGCCCGGCAAATCGATGCAAATCCAGTTCACGCCGATCCTTGTGAACACCGGCAACGAAGTCATTCTCTTCGATACCGGCAACGGCACCGGCCGCGGCGACACGCGTGGCTATCTGCTCGAGACGCTGAAGGGCGCCGGCTATACACCGGACCAGATCGATATCGTCGTCATCACCCACTACCACCCGGATCACGTGAACGGACTGATCTCGGGAGGCCAGCCGGTGTTTCCGAATGCGCGTTACGTCTCGGGCGAGACTGAGCACAACTTCTGGACCAAGAAGGACGTGCTCGAAAGCTCGGACAAGGCCATGCAGGGCCGCGTGAAGTTCGTGAAGGAAAACGTCATCCCGCTCGCTGAAAAGTTCTCGTTCCTGAAGGGCGGGCAGGATGTGGTCACGGGTATCACGGCGGTCGAGGCGTTTGGCCACACGCCGGGGCACATGTCGTTCAACATCGAAAGCAACGGCAAACGTCTGATGCTCTGGGCCGACCTGACGAACCACTACGTGGCGTCGCTGCAAAAGCCTGAATGGCATGTCGTCTTTGACATGGACAAGGACGCAGCCATCGCGTCGCGGAAGAAGGTCCTCGACATGGTCGCCGCCGATAAGGTGCCGGCGACTGGCTATCACATGCCGTTCCCGGCCATGGGATACGTCGAGAAGGTCGGCGATGCGTTCCGCTGGGTGCCGCTGACCTATCAGCTGAGCCTCTAATCGCTTACCCTCGGCTCTCAAATGCAAACGGGCCGCCTCAGTCGAGGCGGCCCGTTTTGTTTTCAAAAGCGAGGTGTTCGCCGGCGCGGGTGCCTACTGCACGTCGAAGCGGTCAAGCTCCATGACCTTCTGCCAGGCACGGGCGAAGTCCTTCGCGAACTTCTCCTTTGCATCGGAGGCTGCATAGACCTCTGCGATCCCGCGCAGCTGCGAGTTCGAACCGAACACCAGATCGACCCGCGTGCCCGTGAACGTTTTCTCGCCGTCGCGTGAGCGGCCCTCGAACACGGATGCGCTTTCGTCCTTGGCTTCCCATACGATCGTGCGGTCGAGGAGATTGACGAAGTAGTCATTCGTCAGCGTGCCCGGCTTGTCGGTGAAGACACCGTGCTTCGCACCAAACGCGTTAGCGTCCAGGGCGCGCAGACCACCGACGAGCACGGTCATCTCCGGCGCACCGAGCGTCAGAAGCTGCGCCTTGTCGACCAGCATCTCTTCCGCCGAGCGGGCATATTCACCGCGCATGTAGTTGCGGAAGCCATCGACCACCGGCTCGAGTACGGCAAAGGAGTCGACGTCAGTCATCTCGTCCGTCGCATCCGTCCGGCCCGGCGTGAAGCCGACTTCAAGATCGACCCCGGCGTCTTTCGCAGCCTTCTCGACCGCAGCCGTACCGCCAAGCACGATCAGGTCTGCGAGTGACACCCTCTTGCTGCCCGACGCGCCATTGAACTCGGACTGGATGCCTTCAAGCACGCCCAGCACCTTCGAGAGCTGATCCGGATTGTTGGCTTCCCAGTCTTTCTGCGGCGCAAGACGGATGCGCGCGCCATTCGCACCACCGCGCTTGTCACTTCCGCGGTAGGTCGAGGCGGACGCCCAGGCCGTCGCAACAAGCTCCTGCACTGAAAGGCCGCTGTCGAGCAGCTTTGCCTTCAGTGACGCCACATCCGCATCATCGACAACATCATGATCCACGGCCGGGACCGGGTCCTGCCAAACGAGCGTTTCCGACGGGACATCCGCGCCGAGATAACGCGAGGTCGGGCCCATGTCGCGGTGGTTCAGCTTGTAC
>JBCBXS010000114.1:0-7665 GCA_039816475.1 Pseudomonadota bacterium
CAGTCGGCGTGGCATCCCAAATTCCGCACGCGACGCGGCCGTGTCGTAGCTCAACTTAAGTCGTAGCTGCGCTGCAAGAAACGAAATCAATGAGCGATTTCAGTTCGTTGCCATCGGTAAAATTCGCACCTGCGAAGACCGATCACGACAATCTGGGTTCCAGGGCTGCTGCAGCGAAGGCATCTGGTATGCCAGCGCCGCCTCGCCTCAGACGTCGCACGCCGGTCCGCATCGCGCGGGCCGAGTAACCCGCCAAAGCGTCGCGCGTCGCCGCCAAGTAGAGGTTCGTCGGATTGGCGAAGTCGCAAGTCAGCGCGATGACTTAACCTGAGACTACCGCCTGGAACCCTCCTTCACCGACCTCGCTTTTTCGCGCCTGGAGCCGCCGTCGCCGATGAATGTCATTGATCCCACACTCGGCCGCGGACACCGCAAGCCGCGCGCCTTTCCGAAGGGACGGCAGGTCGACCCGTCGGCGCGCGCGCGGATTGCGGAACTGTTTGTCGGACGCGAGCCGACGCGCGATCTGCTGATCGAGCATCTCCACGTCATTCAAGACGCGGAAGGACATATCTCCGCGAGCAATCTCGCAGCGCTTGCCGAATGGATGCGCATTCCTCAGGCCGAGGCCTACGAGGTCGCGACGTTCTACGCGCACTTCGATGTGATTGCCGAAGGCGAGCCGCCACCGCCCGCAACAACCATTCGCGTCTGTGACTCACTCACCTGCGCGATGAAAGGCGCCGCCGCGCTTCAGGCAGAACTGGAAGCAGGTGTCGACCCAGCAACCGTCCGCGTCGTCCGGGCACCGTGCATGGGCCGTTGCGCAGCCGCGCCAGTCTGCGAAGTCGGTCACGCCCACGTCGAGCATGCGACCGCATCGGCTGTGGTCGCGAAGGTCGAGAGCGGCGAACGCCACCACGCCCCGTTCGATTACGAAGGCCTCGCCGCCTACCGCAACAATGGCGGCTACCGCATTCTCGATGACTGCCACAGCGGCGTTCGGACGGCCCATGAGCTGATCGACCTCCTGTCCGATAGCGGATTGCGCGGTCTCGGCGGCGCCGGCTTCCCGTCGGGCAAGAAGTGGGGCTTCGTCCGCGGATATGCCGGCCCTCGATTGATGACGGTCAACGGCGACGAAGGCGAACCCGGCACGTTCAAGGACCGCTATTGGCTTGAGCGGTATCCGCACCGGTTCTTCGAAGGCATGCTGATCGCCGCGTGGGCCGTCGAAGCCGAGCGCGTCTACCTCTACATGCGCGACGAATACCCCGGCATCCTCGAGATGCTCGCACGCGAGATCAAAGCCATCGAAGACGCAGGCCTCGTCGCGCCCGGCTACATCGAGCTTCGCCGCGGCGCAGGCGCTTACATCTGCGGCGAAGAAAGCGCGATGATTGAGTCGATTGAAGGCAAGCGCGGCCTTCCCCGGCATCGCCCGCCTTACATTGCCGAGGTCGGTCTGTTCGGCCGTCCGACACTGAACCACAACATCGAGACGTTGCTCTGGATCCCGACGATCATCGAGAAGGGCAGCGAATGGTTCACAGGTTTTGGCAAGAACGGCAGCAAAGGACTGCGCTCCTATTCTGTCTCAGGCCGCGTCAAGCAGCCGGGCGTCTTCGTCACGGACGCGGGCAGCACCGTCAGCGACCTGATCGAGGCCGCCGGCGGTATGGAGGACGGGCATACGTTCGCAGCCTATCTGCCGGGCGGTGCATCCGGCGGCATCCTTCCGGCATCGAAAGCTGACGTCCCGCTCGACTTTGGCGGTGAACTCGCCGAACTCGGCTGCTTTGTCGGCAGCCACGCCGTCGTCGTGCTGTCGGATCAGGACGACATTCGCGCCGCAGCACGCAATCTGATCGCCTTCTTCGAAGATGAGAGCTGCGGCCAGTGTACGCCCTGCCGCGCCGGCTGCGAGAAAGCGCTCAAACTCATGAGTGCTGAGACCTGGGACGCTGAGTTGCTCGAAGAGCTCTGCCAGGTGATGGCGGATGCCTCGATTTGCGGGCTCGGTCAGGCAGCACCCAATCCAATTCGGTCGGCAATGAGGTGGTTTAAATGATCGGACGCAACACGGCGCTTATTGCTGGCGCGCTTGTCGTTATTGGCGGCATCGGCGCAGCAGCCATGTTCATGGGCTCACATTCCGGATCGCACTCGGGGGGTGAGCACGCCTCCGGGCACGGTGCGGGCCAGGCCCAACCCTACGCCGGGCAGCAGGCGCGCCAGGTCGCGAGCCTCTCCGTCAATGACATCCAGCAGCTCGAGAAGGGCGCGGGCTGGGGCTTCGCGAAACCCGCCGAACTTAATGGCTATCCCGGCCCGCTCCACGTGCTTGAACTTGCAGATAAGCTCGAACTGACCGGTGAGCAGAAATCGCAGACGCAGGCGATCTTCGATCAGATGAATAAAGCCGCCCGCGAGATCGGCGCCCGGTTTATCGCAGCAGAGCGCGCCGTCGATGGCGTCTTCAAGTCGGGGCCGGCAACGCCGGACCAACTCGCGGCCATGGTCAAGTCAGCGGCTGAGACCAAAGCCGAACTGCGGCTGGTTCACCTCAATGCCCACATCAAACAGACCAGGATCCTCACCGCGGCCCAGCGCACACGCTACGCTGAGTTGCGCGGCTATGGCGCCGGCGGCCATGGCAATCACTCCGGCCACTCTTCGTCTCACTAACGCGCTTCACCGACACCCACTGACTGCGGATTGAAACTGACTGATGACCGACAAGCCCATCACATTTGAACTCGACGGTCGTCAGGTCACGGCGGAGCCCGGCGAGACGCTGTGGCAAGTCGCCAAGCGCATCGGAACAACGATCCCGCATCTCTGCTGGCATGACGCGCCGGGCTATCGTGCCGATGGCAACTGCCGCGCCTGCATGGTCCATGTCGAGGGTGAACGGACGCTGGCCGCCTCGTGTTTGCGTATGCCGACAGACGGGATGCGCCGACGACGGCCAAGCGTGCGGTTGCAGCGCGCAAGATGGTGATGGAGCTCTTCATTGCCGATCACCCGCCGCGTGACGAGGCGCGTGACGAGCTTTCGAAGTTCTGGTCATGGGCTGATACGCAGGGCGTCCTCGACAGTCGCTTCCCGGCGAAAGATCACCAGCCGCCGACGGACGCCTCGCACACAGCGATGCGGGTCAATCTCGACGCCTGCATCAACTGCAACCTCTGCGTCCGCGCCTGCCGCGAGGTGCAGGTCAACGACGTCATCGGGATGGGCTATCGCGGGGCGGATGCGCAGGTCGTCTTCGATTTCGACGATCCGATGGGACAGTCCACCTGCGTCGCATGCGGTGAATGTGTTCAGGCCTGTCCGACCGGCGCGCTGATGCCGGCGAGCCTTGTCGATCCGGTCACCCAGCAGGGCAGTCGCGAGGTCGACGATGAGGTGCACTCAGTCTGCCCGTACTGCGGTGTCGGCTGCCAGATCACGTACAAACTCCGGGACGGCAAGATCGCCTACGTCGACGGTCGTGAGGGGCCGGCGAACGAAAACCGGCTTTGCGTAAAGGGCCGGTTCGGCTTCGACTACATCGCAAGCCCGCAGCGCCTCACAAAACCTCTGATCCGCAAGCCGGGCATGCCCAAAGGCCTCAACATCGACCCGGCCAATCCGTTGACACACTTCCGCGAGGCGACCTGGGACGAAGCGCTCGAGGTTGCCGCAAGCGGCCTGAACACGCTCGCCGAGACCGGAGGCGGTGAGGCCATCGCAGGCTTCGGGTCCGCCAAGTGCTCCAACGAAGAAGCCTATCTCTTCCAGAAGCTCATCCGCACCGCCTTCGGCCATAACAATGTCGACCACTGCACACGGCTCTGCCACGCCTCGTCCGTCGCCGCGCTGATGGAAGGCATCGGGTCCGGCAGCGTGACTGCGAGCTTTAATGAGGCGCTCAACGCCGACACCATCATCGTCATCGGCGCGAACCCGACCGAAAACCACCCGGTGGCTGCGACGTACCTGAAGCAGGCCGTGAAGCAGGGCGCTGACCTCATCGTCATGGACCCGCGCCGCAACGGGCTCTCGAAGCACGCAACGCACGTACTGCAATTCCGCCCAGGCAGCGATGTCGCGATGCTGAACGCGATCATGAACGTGATCGTCACCGAAGAGCTGTTCGACCGCCAGTACATCCAGGCGCAGACCGAGGGCTTTGACGCGTTGAAGGCGCACCTGAGTGCGTTCACGCCGGAAGCGATGGCCGACGTCTGCGGGATCAACGCGGAAACCCTGCGGGACGTCGCTCGGACATTTGCGACGGCGGGGCGCGGCATCATCTTCTGGGGCATGGGCGTCAGCCAGCACACGCACGGAACCGACAACGCCCGCTGCTTGATTTCGCTTGCGATGATGTGCGGCCACGTCGGCCGACCCGGCACGGGGCTTCATCCGCTCCGCGGCCAGAACAACGTGCAAGGCGCCTCCGATGCCGGGCTGATCCCGATGGTTCTGCCCGACTATATGAAGGTCGGCAACGACACCGCGCGGGATCTCTGGTCCGACGTCTGGAAAGCTGAGATCAATCCGCAGCCCGGCCTGACGGTCGTCGAGATCATCGACGCGATCGGCCGCGGCGACATCCGCGGCATGTATGTGATGGGTGAGAACCCGGCGATGTCGGACCCCGATGCGGGGCACGCGCGCGCCGCGCTCGCCAAGCTCGACCATCTCGTCGTCCAGGATATTTTTCTGACCGAGACTGCGATGTTCGCCGACGTCGTGCTGCCGGCCTCCGCGTGGCCGGAAAAGACCGGGACGGTCACCAACACGAACCGCCAGGTGCAGATGGGCCGGAAAGCGGTCGCAGCGCCAGGCGAAGCGCGCGAGGATTGGGCGATCACGCAGGGGCTCGCACAGCGTCTTGGCCTCGGCTGGAATTACGAAAGCCCCGCAGATGTGTTCGCCGAGATGAAGCGCGGCATGGGCTCGCTCGACAACATCACGTGGGACCGGCTCGAGGACGAGAGCGCCGTCACCTACCCGTGCCCGGCGCCGGATCATCCGGGCCACGTCATCGTCTTTGGCGACCGCTTCCCAACCGAGACCGGCCGCGCAAAGCTCGTTGCGGCAGACGTCAGATCACCCGCTGAAGCGCCCGACAGCGAATTCCCGATGGTGCTTACTACCGGACGGCAGCTGGAGCACTGGCACACCGGCGCGATGACGCGGCGCGCGACGCATCTTGATGCGTTGGAGCCAGCACCAACCGCTGCAATGCATCCGCTGACGCTGCGCGCCTACGACATCCAGCCCGGCGAACCTGTGCGGATCACAACCCGCCGTGGCACGATCGAACTGATGGCGCGGGCGGACGAGGCACTGCAGGAAGACATGATCTTCGTGCCGTTCGCCTATGTTGAAGCGGCCGCGAACATGCTGACGAACCCCCAGCTCGATCCCGTCGGCAAGATCCCGGAGTTCAAGTATTCGGCAGCCCGCATCGAGGCGGTGAAAATCCCGGAAGCTGCCGAATAGACCGGCGCGCGCAGCGCCTTACGCTGCCTGTCACAACCGTTTGGTCGCATCGATCGGCGCAACGTTTCCCGGACGCCGCGAACCGTGGCAGACATTGCGAATGCGCTTGCCCCGAACCGCCCTGCTGACAAAGCTCGCTGTCGCGACGGCGATCGTCTGCCTCGGCGCGAGCGCGATTGCGGATCCCGTTCGTGCCGAAGGAGCCCCGTCGCGCCAGACCACGTTCGATCACCGCGCGCTCGCTGAACGCGCGCTCGAACAGCACATCCGTCCGGGCTTCGCGAGGCTGACGCGCGCGTTCGCCGACCTCAAGAGCGCCACGGCTGCCTGCGCGGGAAATCCAGCCTTTGACGTTGCCAAGCTCAAACCGCCGTTTCGCGACGCAGCGATTGCCTGGGGCCGCGTCGCGCATCTGACATTCGGACCGCTCGGCGCCGAGAACCGATATGACCGCATCTACTTCTGGATTGACCGCAAAGGGATTGGCCGCCGCCAGATCCAGCGGGCGCTCAGATCGAAGCCTGATGCCTATCGCGATCCGGCCGCGCTCGCGAAACGCAGCATCGCCGTTCAGGGCCTGCCGGCTTTCGAGCGATTGATCACGACCACAGCGGCGGCATCCACCAACGGCACCAACACCGAATTTCACTGCGCGTTCCTGCAGACCATTGCCGCGAACCTCGTGAACATCGCGTCCCGCATCGAACGGGAATGGAGCGCCGACGGTGTCTGGGGCAAAGCCTGGCTGTCGCCGGGGGCCGATAACCCCCATTTTCTCAATCAGCGCGAGACGACCTTCATGCTCCTCCGCGCGATCCTCGTGCAGATCGATCGCGTCCGCGATGTTGAGCTGTCGCGACCGATTGGCATGACGGCGCTGCGCCGCAAGCGGTCGGGACCCTTCCGGCAAAGCGGGCTCACGATGCCGTTTCTCGCAGCGCGCCTGGCGGGACTTCGAGACCTACTCGAATTGGGCGGACTGGCGGACGGTGCTGAGCAGGCAGCCAACGCAGGCGGCGACCGCGCGTCACGCGCGAACGCGCGCGATGCTATCGCGCAGGCCCGCTTCGAGCTGAAGTTCGTCGCTGAACTTGCAGCGAAGCTCGCAGCCGATCCTTCCTTTTCGCTGGACGACACACCGGAACGTGCCGTCGGGCTTGGTTTTCCGTTGAAAGCTGCGCGCGCGCGGATCGAGGACGCGTTTGCCGCCGTCACCAGTCTACCAGTCGGGTTCAATGCGTCCGATGGTGATTGATCGGCGCGCGTTCCTTGGTGGCGGTGCCGCCCTGATCGGTGCAGCCGCTCTGGCAGGCCCGGCTTCGGCCTCCGTCACACCCCAACTATTTGCTGCCGCGCGCCGCGACGCCGATGGCTTTGCTGCCGCGGTCTTTGACGCGAACGGGCGTGACGTCCGGCGCATTGCGCTTCCCGGTCGCGGCCATGACGTCGCCTTCCACGCCGCAACCGGGCGCTGTGTTGCGTTTGCCCGACGCCCCGGCAACTTCGCCGTCGCGTTCAGCGCGAGCGGCCGCCAATTGCCGATTGCATTCACGACGCCCGCCGATCGGCACTTCTACGGGCACGGCGTGTTCTCGCGCGATGGCCAACTGCTGTATGCGACCGAAAACGACTACGACGGCGCGCGCGGCTGCATCGGCCTCTACGACGCGGCGGGCCGCTATCAGCGCATTGGCGAACTTCCGTCCGGCGGCATCGGACCTCACGATGTTCAGCTGAGCCAGGATGGACGGCACCTCATCGTCGCCAACGGCGGGATTGAAACCCATCCCGACATCGGGCGCGGCCGCGCGAAGCTGAACCTCGCGACCATGAGCCCGAACATCGCAAGGGTTTCGCTCGCAAGCGGTGAGATGGTTGAGACGCTCGAACTGTCGCCGGACCTTGCGAAGGTGTCGCTGCGTCATCTCGAGTTGGCCGGTCAGCAGCGGATCGTCGTCGGCGCCCAGACGCAGCGTGGCGCACCGGGTGACGCACCGATTGCTTTCGCGAGTGACAGTCGTGGCCGGCTGGTCCCGCTCGTTCTGCCTCGCGACATCTCGAAACGGATGCAGAACTACGTGAGTTCGATTGCTGTCGATGCCGCCGGCGAAGTTGCGGCTGTCACATCGGCACGCGGCGCGACTGTCGCCTTTTTCGATCTCGGGA
>JBCBXS010000115.1:0-7639 GCA_039816475.1 Pseudomonadota bacterium
GCGACGAATACGCCGTCACCATCCGCAGAAGCGATGTCTCGCCTGCGCCAAGCGACATCGACAGTACCGGCAGGAGTTCATCGTAAACGCCAAAGCGGCGCGCATATTCGGTGATCAGCGGCATGCCCATGTCCTGGGCGAGGCGCACCGTCATCTGGTTTCGCGACTTCTCGATGCCAAGGCGGAGCGTTGACGGCCCATACGACCGCGATTTGTTGTAGTTCTCAGGCCGCCAGACTTCCTGGCCCGGGCCCTGTTCGATCTCGATCGGCGCATCAAGCACGATGCTGGTCGGCTTGTATCCGTTGTCGAGCGCGGTCGCGTAGACGAGCGGCTTGAACGACGAACCGGGCTGGCGCCGCGCCTGGATCGCGCGGTCGAATTCGCTGAGCGAGAAGGAGAAACCGCCGACGACAGCCAGCACGCGGCCGGTGTGCGGGTCCATGACGGCAATACCACCACCGACTTCGGGGACCTGCATCAGCTCCCACTTGCCAGCGAGGTCTTGCGGGTTTTGCGGCGAAACATAGACGACGTTGCCGACCTTCAGCACCGACGACACCGACTTCGGCGCAGGCCCCTTCGCCTTGTCCGTCGCGCGGAAGGCTCCGGCCCACTTCACGCTCTCGCGGTTGAGCTCAATGGCCTGGCGTTCCTTCGGCAGCGACTTATCTGCCTTCCGCTCGGGACGCAGGCCGACGATCGCCTTGCTCTTCGTCACATCCAGAACGACGCCCATCCGCCACGGATCGATGTCCGTCGGCATCTCGCGTTTGGCGAGCGTCGCGCCCCAGTCGCCGCTGACGTCGATCTCCGCAACCGGGCCGCGCCAGCCGCGCTGACGGTCGAACTGCACGAGGCCGCCGACCAGTGCCTTTCGCGCAAACTGCTGCAGGCGCGGATCAAGCGTTGTCCGAACCGACAACCCGCCGCCGTAGAGCTTGTCTTCGCCGAACTGTGAGAGAAGCGACCGGCGCACTTCTTCTGCGAAGAATTCGGCTGCGAAGATGTGCGCGCCGAACGGGCGGAGATCGACCTCGAGCGACGTTTTCGCGGCTGCGTCGGCCTCTTCCGTCGTCACATAACCGTTTGCTGCCATCCGGCCGAGCACCCAATTCCGCCGCTCAATCGCGACCTCGGTGTTGCGGAACGGATGGTAGTTGTTCGGCGCCTTTGGCAAAACGGCGAGGTAGGACGCCTCGGCGAGGGTCAGGTCTTTCAGCTCTTTGTTGAAGTAATTGAGCGCTGCGGCCGCAACCCCGTAGGAGCCGATGCCGAGGTAGATCTCATTAAGGTAGAGCTCGAGGATCTTGTCCTTCGAATACGCCCGCTCCATGCGGATCGAGAGGATTGCTTCCTTAAGCTTCCGGTCGAAGGTCCGCTCGTTGGTCAGAAGGAAGTTCTTGGCAACCTGCTGCGTGATCGTCGACGCGCCCTGGATGCTGCCCTTCTTCATCTTGAGCTTGATCATCGCGAAGTTAATCGCAGCGCGCGTGATCCCGTAGTAATCGAGGCCACCGTGCTCGTAGAAGCGCTTATCCTCTGCGGCGAGGAACGCGTTGATGACGACCTTCGGGATCGTGTTGATCGGCACGAAAATGCGCCGCTCTCGCGCATACTCGGCAATGAGCGCACCGTTGTTCGCGTGAATGCGCGTCATCACCGGCGGTTCGTAATTCGCAAGCTTCTCGTAGCTCGGCAGATCGCGCGACGCGTTCCAGATCAGATAGCCGGCGGCAGCCGACAGGCCGACAAAGCCGATGCCCGCAGCCGTGAACATGATGCCCAGAAAGCTGAGAAGCAGGCTCTTGCGCCGGCGTCTGCGCGGCTGAACCGGTGGCGGCAGGCTCATGTCGGCTTGTCTCTTCCCTCGTCGCGGTCGCGTCGGCCGTCCGGCGAGCCATCCGCGTTCGATCCACACGCGCTCATCACGCAACCCGTGAAGCGACGTCCCGTCCCGATGACCCCACACCAACGGGACAATTGCGTCGGTCGCTGGACAACGACACCCGGCTCGCTCGCTAACACCATTTCATTAACGGTCTCGCGCCCCGATCCGGCAACGCTACACCTTTGATGTACTTCAAATACAATCCCGGTGCCAACACCGACGCCGTCGACGGACAATCTCAAAAACCTTTGTTTTTCAACGGAAATGCCGTCTGATGGCTGCGGCAATCGCGCCAGCTACGTTGGTCTGCCATGCGCGCGTCCGCATCAGACGTTGGTCTTGCGGGTTGCTCATGTAACCGAGTTCGACAAGTACGGCGGGCGTCGAGAGTTGCTTCAGCACACGGAAAGCGGCGGACCGGCGCGGCGACCGTGAGATCGAAATCTGCTTCGACAGCGTCCGGATCAGTGTCTCGCGGAACTGCGCCGCTTCGTTCGCGGTTTCCCGACGGATGAGGTCAAACAGGATCGAGCGGACGTCGTCACGGTGGTCTCTGGAGGCCACCGCGAGCCCACCGGCGAGATCGGCTGCGTTTTCTTTGTCGGCGAGCGCCTTCGCGTTCGCATCCGAGGCGCGCTCCGATAGCGTGTAGACCGTTGCACCGCGAACGAGCGCAGCCGTCCGGCGATTGCCGACCGAATCCGCGTGCAGCGAGACAAACAGGTCAGCACCTACTTCGGCGGATAGCTTGTTGCGGTCATCGAGCGAGACGAAACGATCGTCCGCCCGTGTCGTCACGATCTGGAACGCCTTGGTCTTGCGCAGTTCCGCGACGAGCTTCTTGGCAACTGAGAGCACAACGTCCTTCTCGCGAAGACCCGACGATGAAATCGCGCCCGGATCAGCACCGCCGTGGCCTGCGTCGACGACGATGACCGGGCGCGTGTCCGCCTGCGGTTTGGCGGCCGGCTTGAGTTTCGCGTGAACCGTCGAGCGAAGGCCTATTTGCACACGGCCCGGCGGACGGGACGCAAACGCTTTCGGAGTGATGGCCTTGAGGTTGAGGACGATCCGGCCACCGCGGCTCGACTTCAGCGCGCTCGCCCGGTCCTGCAGCATGCGGACGGGCTTCGCGAGATCGAACACGATTCTCGACCGGCCCGGCGCGAGCATGCCGAACCGGAAGCCCCGGACGATCCCGCCTGACTTCGCACCCGCGCCAGGCGGCAATTGAAACGCGACATTCGTTGCATCAAGGATCAGCCGATAGGGCCGCGCGAGCATAAAGGCTGTCGCCTCGGCAGGCCGACTTAAAGAAATCTCGATCCTTGAGGCGCCGCTGTTGCCGCTGAGCGCGATGTCCTGGACGATCGCGACATCGCCGGTCCCAGCCGTTACGGGCGCGGTCGCTCCGGCGACGAACAGAGCGGCAATCGCTGAAACAATGCCTAGGCCCTTGATAAAACTGCAGCTTCGCCCACTTCCAGACGGGTGGACACTCGCCAAGGCTGCCTGCGACCGTGCCCGAATGGCCGTGCTCAAACACCTGCGGAACCGGCGCCAGCGCGCCAGAGTTGCCGGGGCACAGGCGTTAATCATTCGTTTGCAAATCCTCGGCAGGCTTCGCGTCGTCGCAAGAGTTGGAATGCGCGAGACTGTCTGACCACAGGCTTGCAGCGGTTCCCGTGTGATCGTATCACTATTCGTGTGTCGCGCGCGGTGGCCGACCAGCCAACGCGCGAATTTTCAGGCGCTGTGTTCCGATTGTTCAGTCGGATCTCGCCGCACCCGGCACACATCAGATGGTTTTGGCTCGGTTCGTAGTCGGCAACCTATCTTAAGGCGCCTCGGCCCTGGAACGGCAGCAGGGCGCCCCCGCCGCAAACCTGAGCCCGGCACACACGTGCCAAACGCAGCCAGAGGCTTGACGCCCAGCTGCTGATCTCAACGCGCCGCAGTCTGGCTCGGCGCTTAGCCCGGCTCGTAGAACAGCCGGTTTCGTAAACCCGGATGCGGTCCTGAGACCGATCCACTTCATAACGGAAACTGCGGTGCTTCGGCCGTCTCGACATACTGTATCGCAACCTGCCGGGCCTCCCCGGTCGAGGTCTGCGGCAGATGTCGGTAGCCGACTTTCATGCATCCGCGGGGTCCGAATTCCGCCCTCGGCCGCGAGCGCTCACGCTGACGCGCGCCGGAAGGCGGTTTTGCAACCACAAAAAAGCGGAGCGCGCCTTCCGGCCGCGCCGGGGCCGTCACCACGGTCGCCGGCGCTGTTTGCCGGGCGCAGCTTCGCTGCGGAACCCCATTCATGTCTAAGAACAAGATGCTCATTGATGCCTCCCACACGGAGGAGACCCGCGTCGTTGTCCTGAAGGACAACAAAGTTGAAGAATTCGATTTCGAATCCGCCGCCCGCAAGCTTCTGAAGGGAAGCATCTTTCTCGCGAAAGTCACCCGGGTCGAGCCGTCGCTTCAGGCGGCCTTCGTCGACTACGGCGGCAATCGCCATGGCTTCCTCGCCTTCAACGAGATCCACGCGGACTATTACCAGATCCCGGTTGCTGACCGGCAGGCTCTGCTCGAAGCAGAAGCGGCTGCCCGCGCTGAGGAAGAGCGGGCGGAAGCCGAAGCTGACGCTCGCGCTGAGGCAGAAGAAGCGGCCAAGGCTGCTTCGAAATCAGCTTCGAGAAAGCGGCGTTCTCGTGCGTCTGACGATGCCGACGACAACGAGGCGGATGTAGACGGCGATGACGTCGTCGAGGCCGTCGATGCAGATGCGGACGACGAAACAGACGACCGTGATGATCACGTCGAGACCGTCGCCGATCCTCTGAGCGATGACGAGATCGACGTGATTGAGGCCACAGCGGTCGACGTCACAGAGATCATGCCCGAAGCCGGTGAGGATCACGACGACGCCGAGGATCACAACGACGTCGCGGACGACGAAGGCTCAGATGACGAAGCCTCGGAGACACCCGCGAAGGCGCTCGCGGTCAAGGCGGATGAACGCCTGACGGCGGACGCGGACGACGCTGAAGCCGACACGGCGGACGCGGACGGCGCTGAAGCCGACACGGCTGATGCCGAAGCTGATGATGCGGAAACGGACGCCGACGATCAGGACGACGACCGTGAACCGACCGTCGAAGCCGCCGACGATGAAGCGGACGCGGACGGCGATGCCGAAACTGACGGTGAACCCGAAGCTGCCGACGCGTCAGACGCTCCATCGGACGACGAGGTCGAGGCGGAGGTTGCGCCCCGCCGTCCGAGCCGTCGCCGAATGCGGACCTACAAAATCCAGGAGGTCATCAAGCGCCGGCAGATCGTCCTTGTGCAGGTCGTCAAGGAGGAGCGCGGGACCAAGGGCGCTGCTCTCACGACGTATCTGTCGCTCGCCGGCCGCTACACCGTTCTCATGCCGAACACCGCGCGCGGCGGTGGCATCTCGCGCAAGATCACCAACAGCGCTGACCGCAAGCGCCTGAAGGCGATCGCCGAAGAACTCGACGTGCCGGAAGGCATGGGGCTGATCATCCGAACGGCCGGCGCCTCGCGCACGAAGCAGGAAATCAAGCGCGACTTCGAATACCTGCTGCGGCTTTGGGAAAGCGTTCGCGACCTGACGCTCGAAAGCTCGGCGCCGACGCTCGTCTACGAGGAAGGCAATCTCATCAAGCGGTCGATCCGCGATCTCTACTCCAAAGACACTGATGAGATCGTCGTCGCCGGTGAAGAGGCCTACCGCGAGGCGAAAGACTTCATGCGGATGCTCATGCCGAGCCACGCAAAGAACGTCGTCCGCTTCTCGGATCCGGGCTCGCTGTTCTCGAAATTCCGGATTGAGAGCCAACTGGGCGCGATGTTCAGCCCGATCGTAACGCTTCCGTCCGGCGGCTATCTCGTCATCAACCAGACCGAGGCTCTGGTCGCGATCGACATCAACTCAGGCCGCGCGACCCGCGAGTTTTCCATCGAGGAAACCGCGCTTAAGACAAACCTTGAAGCGGCGGAAGAGATCGCGCGGCAGCTCAAGCTCCGCGACCTCGCAGGCCTCATCGTCATCGATTTCATCGACATGGATGAGAAGCGGAACAACCGCTCCGTCGAACGCCGCGTGAAGGATTGCCTCAAGCTCGACCGCGCACGCATCCAAGTCGGCCGCATCAGCCACTTCGGCCTCCTTGAGATGTCACGGCAGCGCCTGCGCACCGGTGTCCTTGAGGGCTCGACGACGCAGTGCCCGCACTGTCAGGGCACCGGGATCGTGCGCTCGATCCCCTCGGTGGCACTCGCAGTGTTGCGCGGGATTGAAGATGCGCTTGAGCGCGGCGCTGGATCGCTCAAGGTCCAATGTGCGCCCGAAGTCGCGTTCTATCTGCTGAACGAGAAACGCCAGTTCCTGAACGAGCTCGAAGACCAGTTCGAGTGTCGCATCATGGTCAACGGCAGCGACGCTGAGCAGGGCGCAAACTTCTCGATCGACAGCGAAAACGACATGGCGCCGCGGCCCGAGCCACAGCGAAGCCGTCGCCGCGATGCTGTCAGCATGGGCCGCGGAAACGAAGCCGAAGACGAAGCAACCGCATCGACCGACGAAGACGATGAGGAGCGCCGGCCCCGCCGCCGTCGGCGCAGACGCGGTGGCCGTGGTCGCGACAGTGGCGCCGAGGATGATGCGAACGGTCTGATGGCCGCCGACGATGGCGATGACGACGGCGAGAGCGATACCGGCGAAGAAGCGGTCGCCGACGGCGACGCAGATGGCGATCAGCCGTCGCGCGGTCGCCGGTCGCGCAAGCGTGGCCGTCGCGGCGGTCAACGCAATCGCGGCCAGTCGGCGAACGGCGCCGATCTCGATGTGTCCGCACCTGATGCGCCGCAGCCCGATATTGCGGGTTCCGATTTCTCTGGCGAAGGCGAGGAAGACGACGGCGACGGCGACACCAGCTACGCGGCGCAGGCCGGCACGATTGTCAGTGCTGCCAATGCGATCCGCCGTCGCTCGGGCAACGAAGGTCGTCGCTCGAATGGCGATGGCCGGGGACGCGGCCGGGGCCGTCGTGGCGCTCGCGCGAACGCCGAAAGCGATCAGCAGGCAGCGAACGCGTCCGACGATACGCCGCTCGAAAACGGTGCAGTTCAGGCCGATGACGGCAACCCGGACGTCGTTGGGTCGCCCGAGCAGACCAACGCTCAGTTCGACACGCCGGCAACGTCGACGAATGGCGCGGCTGAAACGCACGAAGTCGAAGCATCCGCCTCTGTAAATGGTGCGAATGGTTCGACGGCGACCAAGGCTGCCAACGGCGAAGCGTCCGTGGCCGATGAACCAGCCAAGACGGCAGATGCCGACGCTGACACCGAGACAGCTGAAGCAGCACCGCCGCCAAAGCCCCGCGCCCACTGGGGTGAGCCTAAGGTGTCCGCGCCAACGATTGAGACGGTGACGCTCGCGCCTGAGACGCCGGACGCAGAGGTCCCGCCCGTGGAAACCGACAAGCCCCAGCGTCGCGGTTGGTGGCAGCGAAACTTCGGTTAGGCGCTGTCGCGCGACCCGCCAGTGGCCGCTCGGTCTTTCGGCGGTCGCGCGTCTCGCTATCGTGTCACTTGAAGCGCTGGCCATCCGGCCAGCCGCTCGAGGCAGGCGGTGACGTCGGCCTCAGTCCCGGCATACGAAAAGCGGATAAATCCTGCGCCCTGCTCGGCATCGAAGTCGAGGCCGGGCGTGCAGGCGACGCC
>JBCBXS010000116.1:0-7631 GCA_039816475.1 Pseudomonadota bacterium
CGATGCAATGTCACCGAGCCCGCGCGGCTCGGAGAGCAGTCCCACTTTCGGGATGACCAGATCGGCGACGTCACCGAGGCCCATAAGGCGACCGGCCTCGCGCCGAACCGGCTCTGTAACAGCGACAATCTCTGGGTCGGCTTCCAGCTCTTCCCGGGTCTCGTGACCACTGAGGCCAAGGTCCGTCGCGCGGAACATCACCATCGGCATGGCGACATCGATGCAGGTGACATCAAAGCCGCCAATGCTTTCCAGTCGTTTGCCGGTCGGGAACATCGCGCCCGTTTTGCCGCCAACAACATCGAGGAAATTGAGCACGATCGGCGCCGCCGTCCCCGGCACGCCGTCGATCGCAGTGTCGCCGTCGTAAGTGATCGCGCCACCAGGACTTTGCACGATGGCTTCGATCCGGCTGCCGGTGTTCTCGTTGAAGATCATCGCGCGCGTTTCACCCTCGCCGGCGGTCATCAACCCCGTCTCGAGCGCGAACGGCGCGACCCCAGACAGCATGTTTCCGCAGGACGGCGATGTGTCGACGAGTGCGTTCTCAATATCGACTTGCGCGAACAGGTAATCGAGATCGACGTCAGCACGATCGGATTTTGAGACGATCGCAACCTTGCTCGTCATCGTCGTCGCGCCGCCGAGACCATCGATCTGCCGCGTGTCGGGGGAGCCCATGGCCGAGAGCAGCACCCGGTCGCGTTCGGCGGTGTCCGACGGCAAGTCCGACTTCAGAAAGTAGGGCCCGCGTGATGTCCCGCCGCGCATGAACAGGCAGGGGAGTGAGCGAAGCGGCATGGTCGTGTCGTCCCGTGAAGCCCCGGACCCGCCTTCGCACGAGACCCGCGCAGCAGACGCCGGATACGAAAAAGGGAGGGGCGATAACCCCTCCCTCCTATCGCATGATTTGCCAGTGACCGTCGCGGATCAGTTGATCCAAGTGTCGACGGTGTCCTTGTTTTCCTTGACCCAGGCTTCCGCAACGTCCTGCGGATCTTCCTTGTCGCGGCCAATCTTGAGGATCCACTGGTTCACGACGGCCGGGTCCAGCTTGATCTGGCTCAGGAACTTCGCAGCCTTCGGATTGCGCTTCTCGAGCGACTTCGAATAGGCGACGAAGATCTCGGCATCCGCGTGCTTGCAGGCGAACTTCGACGCATCCAGCCAGTCTTCCTGGTCGAGCTTCAGGCTCATGCAGCCGTCCGTCCGCGCCGGCTCGGCAAGCGGGCTGATCTTGTAGGCGGCGTGAATCCACTCAGGCGTCCAGTAGTAGAACAGGATCGGCTTTTCGGTCGCGTAGGCAGACTTGAGCTGTGCCTTGAACGCTGAGTCAGAGACGATTTCCGGCTCCCAGAGTTCGGAAAGGCCATAGTCCTTGAACTTGACCTGCCACATCTTCGTGGACTTCCAGCTCGCATCGCCGGCCCAGTATTCGCCCTTGCCGTCGCCATCCTTGTCGAACATGGCAGCGATTTCGGGGTTCTTCAGGTCCTCGAACGACTTGATCTTATCGGCGAGGTAGTGCGGCACGTACATGCCCTGCGTGCCGGTGTAGGGCTTGTTGGTCGCGACCGACTTCGCGCCGTCGACGAACTTGTCCCAGATCGCCTGCTGGTTCGGCATCCACATGTCCGTGTAGACGTCGACCGAGCCGTCGCCCTTGTCCATGCCGGCGGAGACGATCGACTGATCGCTCATGCCTTTCACGATCTCGGCTTCGCCGCCGAGGCGCATTTCGATCACGGCCTTGATGACGTGGCCGATGGCCTTTGCGCCGGTCCAGTTCAGATCGGAGATCTTGACCTTTTCCTGCGCTGTCGCCGCGCTGTGCGACGCAACGGCAATCAGCGCCGCTGCTGCGATAGTTGTAATCCGTTTCAAGAAACTACTCCCTTGTCGTCAAACTTGTTTCACGGGGTTGAGCTGCCGGTGTGAGGCCGCCTCGCCGTCGTGATCTTTCACACGTCAATGCGTGCGAACCTTGTTGGCCTTCTGCACCACGCGGTCGATCATCATCGCGATCAGCGCGATGGCGATGCCCGACAGGATGCCACGGCCGGTTTCTGTGTTCTGAAGCGCTTCCACCACGAGGAAGCCGAGGCCGCCAGCGCCGATGAGGGCGGCGACCACCGCCATCGACAGGCACATCATTACGACCTGGTTCACGCCCGCCATGATCGACGGCAACGCGAGCGGCAGCTCGACCTTGGTCAGCAGTTGCCGCGGGCTGGCGCCAAATGCGAGGGCTGCTTCCTTCGTGCTCTGCGGGACCTGTTTGATGCCAAGTGCGGTCAGGCGCACGATCGGCGGCATCGAGAAGATGACGGTTGCGATAATGCCCGGCGGCTTACCAAGCGAGAAGAAGGCAACGGCCGGCAGCAGGTAAACAAACGACGGGATCGTCTGCATCACATCGAGGATCGGCGTGATGATAGAAGACGCGCGGTTCGATTTGCCGACCCAGATGCCCAGCGGCAATCCAATCACGATACATATGATGGTCGATGCGACGACGATCGCGATCGTACTCATGCCGGTTTGCCAGAAGCCGAACAGCGCGATGTAGACAAGTGATGCGCCGACGAACAGCGCGATCCTCGGGCCCGCGGCTGCGTAGGCGATCATCATGAAGATGCCGGCGGTGACGGGCCAGGGGGTTCCAACGAAGACCGCCTCAATGGCGTTCAGCATGACCCGCAACCAGTGCGTGATGCCGTCGAAGAACCAACCGTAGAAGACCTTCGCGTAGGTGATCGACTGATCGATCGTCTCGGCTGTGTAGATGTTCAGGCTCACCGGCCGCGACGACGACTGCTCCCGCTTCACGATCGAACGCGTGCCGTCCTCGTTGCGTGGGTAGTCGAACTGCGCCGGTCGCGCGAACCGCATTAGCGTCGGGAACTCGCTGATCGTCGCGCAATCGAATTTCTGTTTGAAGGTGACGGACTCGCCGCGCGCTTCCAGCCGCTCGTAGCGGAAGCAAGTGCGCTGGTCGGGGGCGAACTGCGACGCACGATAGAGCGTCAGGGGCGCGATCATCAGGATCACCAGGCCGCCGAGGATCAGCCGCGTTGTGTTTGTGCCCGAGGGTTTCTCCGGGTCGATGCGCCACGCCGCGTACTGGCGGTAATACATCCGGTCCGCAAGCCACGCGATGATGAGGCGGCCGATGATGAACGTCGCGATCGCCGCCGTCAGATGCAGCGTCGTCCAGCCGTCGTAGCGCGTGACGAGGAAGGCTTTCTCGTCGATCGCCGCCTGCGCCGATGCTGTCCAGTATTTGTAGACAAGGGCGACGTTGACGAGGGTGATCATGTCGATCGCAAGCGCGAGCCAGAACATGAACCAGTTGCCGCGCCAGGCCCCCCACACGAAGCTGCCGAGGCCGGCTGCAATATTGAGATGCGTACGCGGGAGTTCTGCCCGCTGCAGGCTCAGGAACGTGCGCGAATAGTAGTCGCCGTTAGTGTCGGCGAAGGTGCGGAACGGCTCGGTCGGGTCGGCTGTTCTGCCGGTGCCTTCGACTTCCTTCTGCATGATCAGGCCTCCCCCTGAACGCCGCGGAGAAGTGCGTCTTTGGTGACCACACCGACTGGTCGACCGTCATCGATGATGACGATCGGATGCTCCTGGTCGACGGCCAGACTGACGAGCGTGTCGAGATCGTCGTCCGGACCGGCTTTCGGGTGTGCGCCGTTGCCGTTGAGCGGACCAGCCTTCGCTTCGTATTCAGCGAGCGGCGTCATGACCGTGTGCGCGAACAAAAGCTTCAGCTTCGAAATGCCTTTGACGAAATCGGCCACGTAGTCGTCGGCAGGTTTGGTGACGATGTCTTCGGGCGTGCCGATCTGGACGATCTCGCCGTCTTTCATGATCGCGATGCGTGAGCCCATGCGGATTGCTTCGTCGAGGTCGTGGGTGATGAAGAGCGTCGTCTTGTGCATCGTCTTCGACAGATCGAGGAACTCGTCCTGCAGGCCGCGGCGGATGAGCGGATCGAGGGCTGAGAACGGTTCGTCCATCAAAAGGATGTCGGGGTCAGCGGCGAGGGCCCGGGCAAGACCAACGCGTTGCTGCATCCCGCCGGAGAGCTCGGACGGGAGGCGATCGCCGTAGCCGTCGAGGTGCACGGTCTCGATCACGCGATCGGCGGCCTGCATCCGGGTGTAGGCGTCGATGTTCCGAAGCTCGAGCGAGAGCGCGATGTTGTCCCGAACCGTGCGGTGCGGCAGCAGCGCCATGTTCTGGAAGACCATGCCGATCTTGTCGGCTCTGAGGACGCGCAGCTCTTCAGCATTCAGCCCGCCGACGCTTGTGCCGTTGATCAGGATTTCGCCGGCCGTCGGTTCGATCAGGCGATTGACGTGGCGCACGAGCGTGGATTTGCCGGAGCCCGAGAGCCCCATAATGCAGAAGATCTCGCCTTCATCGACGCTGAACGAGACATCGCGGACGCCTATGACCGCGCCATATCGTTCGAGCACTTCGGACTTACTGAGATTGTCTGAACGGACGGCGGCCATGGCTTCGTCAGCCCGCGCACCGAATATTTTCCAGACCTCGCGAACGGCGACCACGTCGCGCGCACGCCCTTGATTGATCGTTGACGAACTGATCGCTCCGTCCCCGTTTAAACGCCCGTCAGGCTCCAGTCTCATCAATCAGAACATATTAGTCCGTGGATTGACACAGGCGATTGGTCGGAAGCCGTTTCTCCCCAGCCGCGCCCGTTGATGGCGCAAATCAGACGCCTTTGCGTTGGCGCGCGCGGCCGGCTTCCCATTCGCGATGCGCATCCGAGACAGACGCTGTGTCGGAAACGTGCGGCGTGCCGACTTCCCACCAGGCGTGGCCCTCGGTCGTCCAGCCATCATAGGCATCGACCTGCATCGCAATCACCGATGTTCGGTCAGACTGCTGAGCGCGTTTGAAGGCTTCCTCAAGTTCGGCGGGATTGGCGACGGTCTCGGCGTTCGCACCCAACGCACGCGCATGGGCCTCGAAGTCGACTGCGAACGGCTGCACCGCGATGTTGCAATCCTTGATGAGGTTGTTGAACGAGGCGTTCCCGGTCCCGTTCTGCAGTTTGTTGATGACCGCAAACCCACCGTTGTCGAGCACGAGAACGATCAGCTTGTGGCCTGTCAGAACCGACGAGTAGATGTCGGAGTTCATCAGCAGATACGAGCCATCACCGCAGAAGACGATCGTGTCTCGATCGGGCTCGGTTTCGGACTGCGCAATCCGCGCACCCCAACCGCCCGCGATTTCATAGCCCATGCACGAGAAGCCAAACTCGACGTCGACGGTGCCGATCGCGCGCGTCCGCCAATTTGCTGTCACTTCGGCGGGAAGGCCGCCTGCCGCGGCGACAACGCGGTCGCGGTCGTTGCAGAGCCGGTTCACCACGCCGATGGCCTGGGCATAGGAGTTCGGCCGATTGCCTGCCGCAGTGTTGCGGGCGACGTAGGCAGCCCATTCTTTCGCATGCGTCTGCGCGGCTTCAGCCCAGACAGCAGGCGCCTCGAAGCCCTCAAGCGCTGTGCCGAGCGCCGGCAGGGTCAGCTTTGCATCTCCGACGACAGGCACAGCGCGATGCTTCGCGGCATCAAAACGGCCGACGTTGAGACCGATGAGCTGTGCGTCCTTCGCGAAAGCGGTCCATGAGCCAGTCGTGAAGTCCTGCAACCGCGTCCCGACGGCGACGATGACGTCGGCTTCCTCCGCAATTGCGTTGGCAGAGTTTGATCCGGTGACGCCGATCGGCCCGATGTTGAGCGGATGATCCGCGACGAGGTTGGCGCGCCCCGCGATCGTCTCGACGACCGGGATGCGATGCGCTTCGGCGAATGCCGTCAATTCGCGAACCGCATCGCCGTACTGGACGCCGCCGCCTGCGATAATCATCGGGCGTTCGGCGGTCTTCAGCCGTGCAGCAGCATCGGCGATCTCGGCCTGATCGGCAGGCTGGCGCCGCACGCGATGCACCGTTCTCTCAAACATCGCGGCGGGGAAGTCATAGGACCAACCTTGAACATCCTGCGGCAGCGCAAGAAACGCCGGTCCGCAGTCCGCCGGGTCAAGCAGCGTCGCAAGCGCGGCCGGCAGCGACTGGATGACCTGAGCGGGATGCGTAATCCGATCCCAGTAACGCGTCACCGGACGGAACGCGTCATTGAGACCGAGTGTCGGGTCCGAGAAGGTCTCGAGCTGCTGCAACACAGGATCCGGCAGCCGCGTCAGAAACGTGTCGCCGCAGAGCATCAGCATCGGCAGGCGGTTCGCATGTGCAAGCGCGGACGCCGTCAAAAGGTTCGCGGTGCCGGGCCCAGAAGAAGCGGTGCAGAACATGAAGCGCCGCCGCAGGTGGGCCTTGGCGTATCCGGCTGCTGCGAAGCCCATCCCCTGCTCGTTCTGCCCGCGATAGAGCGGAAGCTCGTTGCGGTGGTCGTGCAGTGCCTCTCCGAGGCATGTGACGTTGCCGTGCCCGAAGATCGCGAAACCGCCGCCGCAGACGCGCTGCTCGGTCCCGTCGATCTCGATGTACTGGTTGGCAAGCCAGCGCACAATCGCTTGCGCTGTCGTCAGTCGCAGGTCTTCGGCTGCCGCCGGTCCGTTCCGCGCCATCGCCGTCTCCTCCCATTTCGCAGCCCGGCATTTGTTTGCCGGTTGTCATGCGGTGAGCCTTCACGATAGGAGTTTTGCAACCGGTTGCAACAGGTGGCAGCAACGATCTCAGCGGCGGCAGGCGCGATGGCAGATATCGGAATTGGCATCGTCGGTGGCGGCTACATGGGCAAGCTGCACGCAGCCGCTTTCGCAACGGTCGGGACGATCTTCGAGACGCGTTTGCGGCCGCATCTTGCGATGGTCGCGGCGTCGTCCGATGCAAGCGCCGAGCGGTACCGTGCGTCCTACGGGTTTGCGAAGGCAACGTCGGACTGGCGCGCGCTGGTCGACGATCCGTCGGTCGGCGTGGTGGTCATCGCGTCACCGCAGGAGACCCACGCCGAGATTGCGCTGGCTGCGATGGTGCAAGGCAAACACGTGCTCTGTGAGAAGCCGCTCGCGACAACGCTTGCCGAGTGCGAGGCGATGGTCGCAGCCGCCGAGGCGGCCGGTGTCGTCAACATGACCGGCTTCAATTACATCAAGACGCCCGCGACGCAGTTTGCGCGAAAGCTGATCACCGACGGTGCGATCGGACAGCTCACATGGTTCCGCGGCGAGCACACGGAAGACTTCCTCGCCAATCCCGAGACGCCGCTCAATTGGCGGACGGAGGGGCGGAGCACAGGCGCGATGGGGGATCTCTCACCGCACATCATCCAGTGCGCATTGGCGCTTGCGGGGCCGATCGACGAACTGGTTGCCAACATCGTGACGCTGATCCCGGAGCGGCCTGACGGGCACGGCGGCAGCGGTCAGGTCACGAACGACGATGCCGCCAACATGCTCTGCCGTTTCGCAAACGGAGCATCCGGTGAACTCATGGTCTCGCGAACGGCGTCCGGCCGGAAGATGGGTTACGCGTACGAAGTAACGGGAACTGAGGGCGCAATCCGGTTCGATCAGGAGGACCAAAACGCACTCTGGCTTTATTCGGCGAAGGGGCCGGAGGCCGAACG